>NZ_JACAXD010000029.1:0-40004 GCF_013391485.1 Acinetobacter sp. SwsAc5 | reverse complement strand
TTGTGCTGGCGACCATAGCAAGAGTGAACCACCTGATCCCTTCCCGAACTCAGAAGTGAAACCTCTTCGCGCTGATGGTAGTGTGGGGTTACCCATGTGAGAGTAAGTCATCGCCAGCTCATTATTCAAACACCCTCAACTAGCGTTGGGGGTGTTTTTTTATGCAAAAAGAAAATAAAGTTAGAAAAACAATAATAAATTGAATAGAACTTCTGATTAAAATCTTTATGTCTTTTGATAAATCTGTGCTATACCTAATAAAACGGCATAGAAATTGCTTATCAAAAACTTATATATTAAGTTGTTGAAAAACATAAATTTAAAAGAGTGGGTGAAAATGAAGTTATCGGTTGGATTAAAAGTTGCAAACTCCTTGTCACTGACACCGCAGTTACAACAAGCCATTCGTTTGCTTCAACTTTCGAGCTTGGAACTTGAACAAGAAGTTCAAATTCAGTTGGACAGTAATCCCTTATTAGAAAAAGTCGAAGAACAAAGTAGTGTCGAAAGTTTATCCACCTTAGAAGAGCAAGAGCATGATCAAAAGGATTTGACTAAAGAATTAAATGCAGATCATCTACCGAATGACTTGCCTGTCGATACAGACTGGGATGATGTGTACACTCATTTACCCACGAGCTTGGGCGCAGCAGAATATGAAGAGCGCGAGGATAATCGTCAGGGACATTTAGGTTTAAAAGAGCACATGATGCAACAAATCAATCTGTTGCATTTTTCTCAAGTCGAGCAGCTCATTGCCTACTGTATTGTCGATGCTTTGGATGACAATGGTTTCTTGGATTGTGAAATATCTGAAATCACTACATCTGTGCAACATTTATTGATCTCCATGGAATACGAAGATGAAGTTGAAGACGATGAAGTTTTGGTCGTTTTGAAACATATTCAGCGTTTAGAGCCGATTGGTATTGGTTCGCGTAATTTGGCGGAATGTTTATCTATTCAGCTTGAAAGTTTGGCTACAGATGTGCTTTATCGGCAGGAAGCACTGCAACTTTTGCAGCATTATGAGCTATTAATTTCGAATGATTTAGCCAAGTTAATTAAGCAAACGGGTTTAAGCGCAGATCAGCTTCAGCATGTAGTGGCTTTATTAAAAACATTGAAAGCACATCCTGGTACAGCATTTGAAGATCAGGAGTCAGACTATCAAATTCCAGATGTAGTGGTCAGTAAAAAGCAGGACCATTGGCAGGTGCAGCTGAATCCTGATGTTGTACCGAAGCTTAGAATTAATTCCTTTTATGCCAATATGATTAAACGCGCAGATCAAAGTGAAGATAATCAATATTTGCGTAATCAAATGCTAGATGCGAAAAACTTTATAAAAAGTGTTGATGAACGTCATAAAACCTTATTAAAGGTAGCGACTTGTATTGTGCAACATCAACGTGAATTCTTTGAAATTGGCGCAGAAGGCATGAAGCCTTTAATTTTACGTGACGTAGCTGATGAAGTTGAATTACATGAATCGACCGTTTCACGGGTAACGACCAATAAATATATGCTCACTCCACGTGGATTGTTTGAATTGAAATATTTCTTTTCAAGTCATGTTGCGACCAGTTCTGGGGGTGAAGCATCTTCAACTGCGATTCGTGCAAAAATTAAAAAACTTGTCTCTGAGGAAAATCCGCGTAAGCCTTTGTCTGATAATACAATTGCAAATTTGCTGAAAGCCGAAGGTATTGATGTGGCGCGCAGAACGGTGGCGAAATATCGTGAGTCATTAAATATTGCATCATCTTCTGAACGAAAAGTCTTGATCTAATTTTTAAAATCGGTCTATTCTAAGGATTCATTATGACTAAATAATGAATCTTTTTTCTTTGAAGGAATAGTTAGACATGATTTAAAGTGACCTCTACAGTGATCTGTTATTTGGCAATCAATCATGTGAACTATGCCTTCCTAATCCTAATGAAGGTGAGGGATAGAATTATGCAAATAACAATTCGTGGACATCACTTAGCTATCACCCCTGCAATTGAAGAAAATATTCGACTTAAGTTTGCACAAATGACCAAACATCTGGATCAGGTCAATAGTATGCAGGTGAAATTAAGTAAAGATCATCAAATCGATAAACATTCTAAAAAAGGCAGTGCCAATCATATTGCTGAAGCGATTATTCGCTTGCCCGGCACCGAGCTGTTTGCGCAAGCTTGTGCGGATGATATGTATACTTCTATTAAGATGATGACTGAAAAATTAAAACGCCAATTAGAGAAGCATCGGAAGATGCAACTGGACTACCAGCCTTTAGCGATTTAGCCTTAAGGTGGTTTTAAAAGAGGTTTTTGATAAACCTCTTTTTTTATTGCGATAATGTATACGATTAATGAATAATTTTTTCTATTTATAGTAAAATGACAGGTTTTTACACCGTTGGTCCTATAAGAGGTCTTTGTGATGAATAGTGAACAGCTCACTGAAATTTTAAAAGCTGCTTTTCCAGAGGCTGAAGTTGCTGTAAGTGGGCAAGGCGGCAAGTTTGATCTTCGTATTGTAGATAATCAATTTGATGGCAAACGTCCTGTTGCTCGTCAACAAGCTGTGTATGCACCATTGAATAGCTATATTGCCAGCGGTGAAGTTCATGCGGTAACAATTCGTGCAATGACACAAGAAGAATGGCGTAAAGCAAGCTTATTTGGAGCTTAATAATTTAATGGATAAATTTTTAATTCAGGGCGGTAAAAAGCTCGAAGGTGAAGTGCGTATTTCTGGTGCAAAAAATGCAGCGTTGCCACTTCTTGCTGCAATGATTCTTGCAGAAACGCCAATTACATTGAAAAACGTTCCAAATTTAAAAGATGTAAATACCTTGGTGAAGCTGATTGCGGGTCTAGGCATTACTATGTCCTATGAAGGCGACACAGTAATTGCAGATACTTCAACACTTGATAACCAGTTTGCACCGTATGAGTTAGTAAAAACCATGCGTGCCTCTATTTTGGTGCTTGGCCCATTGGTGGCGCGCTATGGTAGTGCAAAAGTATCTTTACCTGGTGGATGTGCCATCGGCTCACGCCCTGTTGATCAACATCTTAAAGCACTAGAAGCTTTGGGTGCTGAGATTGAAGTTGAAAGTGGCTATGTGCACGCTAAAGTCAACGGGCGCTTAAAAGGTGCTGAAGTGGTTTTTGATATGGTGACTGTGGGGGGGACTGAAAACATCCTCATGGCTGCAGTGCTAGCAGAAGGTGTGACTACCATTCGTAATGCTGCACGTGAACCAGAAATTACCGATTTAGCACAAATGCTGATTAAGATGGGCGCTAAAATTGAAGGCCTAGATACAGATACTTTAGTGGTAACTGGTGTTGAGCATTTGCATGGTTGTGAATATTCAGTAGTCGCTGACCGTATTGAAACAGGTTCATATTTAGCTGCTGCTGCAATTACGGGCGGTAAGGTGAAAACCACGCATACAGATCCTGCATTATTGGAATCTGTATTAGACAAGTTTGAAGAAATGGGTGCAGAAGTCACACGTGGCGATGACTGGATTGAACTGGATATGATGGGCAAGCGCCCTAAAGCCGTGAGTTTCAGAACTTTACCACACCCTGAATTTCCAACAGACATGCAAGCACAGTTAATGGCGGTGAATGCGATTGGACGCGGTTTTGCTACCATTTCGGAAACTATTTTTGAAAACCGTTTTATGCATGTCCCTGAGTTGTCACGTATGGGTGCCAATATTCAGGTAGAAGGCAATGATGCGGTGGTGACAGGCGTAGAAAAACTTTCTGCTGCACCTGTTATGGCAACTGATTTACGTGCCTCATTCTCGTTGGTGTTAGCAGCATTGGCGGCAGAAGGCGAAACATTGATTGACCGTATTTATCATATTGATCGCGGTTATGAAAATGTAGAACAAAAGTTACAAGGTTTAGGCGCCCAAATTAAGCGAGTAAATTGATGAATGACATGAGAAACGATGATCCAAATTTTGACGTCATGGGCAATTTTGATCATGGTTTAACTTTGGCATTAAGTAAGGGGCGAATTTTAAAAGAAACTTTGCCTTTATTAGAAACTGCGGGAATTAATTTACTGGAAGATCCAGATAAATCACGTAAGTTGATTTTCCCAACCACACATAAACAAGTGCGTATTTTAATTTTACGTGCCTCTGATGTACCAACTTATGTTGAAAATGGTGCGGCAGATATTGGGGTTGCGGGTAAAGACGTGCTGATGGAGCATGGCGCTCAAAATGTATATGAGCCGCTGGATCTGAAAATTGCCAATTGTAAATTAATGACTGCGGGCAAAGTTGGTATGCAGCGTCCAAAAGGTCGTTTAAAAATTGCCACTAAATATGTGAATTTGACCCGTCAATATTATGCCAGCTTAGGTGAGCAGGTTGATGTCATTAAACTCTATGGCTCAATGGAATTAGCACCATTGGTCGGTTTGGGTGATTACATAGTCGATGTGGTTGATACAGGTAATACTTTACGTGCCAACGGTTTAGAGCCGCTAGAAGAAATCTGTAAAGTATCTTCACGTTTAATTGTCAATAAAGCCAGTTTTAAGCGCAAGCAAGATTTGCTCAATCCAATTTTGGCACAACTTGAAAAAGCAGTGGTAGAACGCGAGTTGGCAAAACAATCTGCTTAACTTTGCATCCATCATCCTGCTTTCTCAAAAAACCGTCATTTAATGACGGTTTTTTTATGTCCACCCATGATTCTGTTCTTGAATGATTTTGAACGTGAATTTCCATCAAAACATACTGCTTTCGCCATGTATAGATTCCCACAAATCCCTAGAAACAAGGTAAACTAAACTTTTCTATCAAACCTTGTGGGTAAATTGATGCGACGTTTATCGACTCAAGATCAAAGCTTTAAACAAGCCTTTGCAGACTTGTTGGCTTTTGAAACTGTCAGTGATCCTGAACTTTTAAAAACTGTAGATCAAATTATTGCTGATGTGCGTCAGCACGGTGATGCTCAGGTTCTTAAACTCACTCAACAGTTCGATCGACATCCAGCGCATCAATTTTCAGAACTTGAGTTAAGTCAGGAACAACTGAAAGCCGCATTTGATGCTTTAGATAACGAAGTTCGTGAAGCTTTGGAATTGGCTGCTGTACGTATTCGTGAATTTCACCAAGCGCAAAAGCAGGATGGCTGGACTTATGTTGATGTTTTGGGCAATACACTTGGGCAAAAAGTCACGCCATTAGATCGCGTTGGTATTTATGTACCGGGTGGTTTGGCATCTTATCCATCTTCTGTGCTCATGAATGCCGTGCCTGCGCATGTTGCTGGTGTACCTGAAATTATTATGGTGGTACCTGCACCGAATGGTGAACTCAATCCATTGGTTTTGGCGGCTGCATATTTAGCAGGGGTGACTCGTGTATTTACCATTGGCGGAGCGCAAGCTGTTGCTGCATTGGCTTATGGTACAGAAACCATCCCATCGGTAGATAAAATTACGGGGCCAGGTAACCGCTTTGTGGCGGCTGCAAAACGTGCTGTATTTGGTCAGGTTGGCATTGATATGATTGCTGGGCCATCCGAAATTTTGGTTTATGCCGAAGGTGAAAATAATCCTGAATGGTTGGCGATGGATTTACTTTCCCAAGCCGAGCACGACACGGTTGCACAATCTATCTTTATTACACCAGATGCGCAATTGCTGAATCAGGTTGAACAAGCGATTGAACAGCACTTGGCGAATTTGCCTAAAGCTGAAATTGCCCGCACTTCTATTGCAAATCGTGGTGCATTGATCTTAGTCAAAGATCGTCAAGAGGCGATTGAATTGATCAACCAAGTTGCGCCCGAACACTTGGAGTTGTGTATGGATGATCCACAAGTGATGGCAGAAGAAATTCGTCATGCGGGTGCGATCTTTATGGGGCGCTATACACCAGAAGCTATTGGTGATTATTGTGCAGGGCCAAACCACGTATTACCAACGTCGGGTACAGCACGTTTTTCATCGCCATTGGGTGTTTACGATTTCCAAAAACGCTCAAGTCTGATTATGTGTTCGGCTGAGGGTGTGAAGAGCTTGGCGAAAACCGCTGATATTTTAGCGCAGCAGGAAAATCTTGATGCGCATGCACGATCAGCACGCTATCGTTATCAATCATAAATAGCATTACAACCTCTCTGACCCTCTCCTAAAAGGAGAGGGAATTTAAACCACACAAATCTTGTGTCTTTAGTAATGAAAATTCCTCTCCCTGAGGGAGAGGTTAGGAGAGGGTTTAAAGAGAATACAAAATGAAAATCACAGCAGAACAAATGCGTTTTTGGAGTCCTGAAGTACGTGAGTTAGAGCCTTATGTACCAGGTGAGCAGCCAAAAATCCAAAATTTATTAAAATTAAACACCAATGAAAACCCGTACCCACCTTCACCTAAAGTAGTGGAAGCGGTGCAAAAGGTTTTAGAAAACTCGGCAGATGCGTTGCGTTTATATCCAGACCCAGATGCGTCTGAGCTTAAGCAAGCCATTGCGAAGCAGCAAAATGTAGCGGTGGAAAACGTCTTTGTTGGCAATGGTTCAGACGAAGTCCTTGCGCATATTTTTAAGGCTTTTTTTGTTCAGGAACAGCCATTACTGTATCCAGATATCACCTATAGCTTTTACCCTGTATATAGTCAATTTTTTGGGGTGAAAACTAAAATTTTGCCTTTAAATGATGATTTTGAAATTGTAGTTGATGACTATAAGCAAGCCAACGGTGGCATTATCATCACCAATCCGAATGCACCGACCAGTATTGCTTTAGGTTTAAGCGCTATTGAAGAAATTTTACAGGCCAATCCAAATTCAGTGGTCGTGATTGATGAGGCTTATGTCGATTTTGGTGCAGAGTCTGCAGTGAAATTGGTGGAAAAGTACGAGAATCTAGTGGTGTGTCAAACCACGTCTAAATCACGTTCTTTGGCAGGTTTACGTGTTGGGTTTGCGATTGCACAACCACATTTAATTGCCGCATTGGAAGCCGTAAAAAATAGTTTTAACTCTTATCCAATGGATCGTTTTGCCATTGCAGCTGCGGTGGCATCTTTTCAAGATCAGGCGTATTTTGAAGCACAATGCCTAAAAGTTATTGCTAGCCGTGAGAAATTGGTGACGGATTTAACGAGCTTGGGCTTTAAGGTATTGCCATCACATGCCAACTTTATTTTTGCATCACATCCTCAACGGAACGCAGGTGAATTAGCCACAGCATTACGCGAACGCGGGATTATTGTGCGTTATTTTAATAAGCCACGTATCAATCAATATTTGCGCATTACAATTGGTACGGATGAGCAAAATCAACGCTTAGTCGATACTTTAAAACACGATATTTTGGCCTAATAATCAAAATATAATAGCAGCGAGTGAAGTTTCGAATTCACTCGCTTTTTTATTTTTACTGCACGCTATGGCGTAGGTGTATACCAGCGATTCAATAAGTCCAACATGGCTGAAACCTTGTCAAAACATTCTTGATATTCTGCTTCACAAACAGATGCAATCGTGACGCCACCACCAGCCCATAATGAAACATCTTGCTGATTTTTTTGAATAGAACGGATCAGAATATTCCAAGAACCCGTTCCATCGGCATCAAAATAACCCATAGAGCCGCAATAGGCGCCACGTGCTGCACCTTCGAGTTCATCTATAATTTGCATGGCACGAATTTTTGGTGCGCCAGTAATTGAGCCACCTGGCAAGGCAGACATCAACACAGCAAAAGGATTCATTTCTGCTTTTAGTGTTGCGCTAACTTCACTGACCATGTGATGCACCTGATTAAAAGACTCAATATTGAATAACTTTGGCGTTTTGACGCTGCCTGTTTCAGCATAAACACTTAAATCATTACGTAATAAATCCACAATCATCACATTTTCGGCCTGATCTTTTTCAGATTCACTTAATTGTTGTTTCGATTGTCGATCTAATTCAGGATCATCATAACGTGGCATGGTGCCTTTAATTGGTTTTGTGGTAATTTTTCGATTTTCCTCAAAATTAATAAAGAGTTCTGGCGAACAACTTAAAATTTCAAAATCACCAATACGTAAATAACCTGCATAAGGTGCATTGGTCAGTTGCCAAAACTGCGCTGCAGTTGCTAAAAGTGGACCTTGAGCCTTAGCGCTAAACTCTTGCGTAAGATTAATTTGATAACAATCTCCTGCGACTATATAGTCTTGAACACGCTGAAAGGCACCTTGGTAATCTGTGAAATTCCAGCGTGCTTGACACTTTTGGCTTAATTGGAACTGTTCAATAACGGCAGATTGGCTGTATAAATTTAAAATAAAATCAAAGATTTGAGTAGCAGCATCGTCTGAACTATAAAAATACCAGCCATCAGTTTCTTGCTGTAAATAGCTTTTAAATTGACCTAAAAAAATACTTGGTTGGGCGCGGGATTGCATATTGATGTGTTGCTGTGCTGCAGCATCATAAGAAATAAAACCCATTACACTGCAAAATGGGGCAGTGTTTGTATCATTTGAAGTGCCTAGATGAGCTGTTAAATCTAATTGAGTTGGACTTAATTCGTATTGATTGAATGCTGTTTTTTGAAAGTAAAAATGTTGATGGTTTTGCTGCACACAATAGCGTTCGGCCAAAAATGCAATACGCGCCTTTCCATTATTTTGCAAATAAATACAATGTGAAAGTGCTGCCAAAGCCTGCAGAATTTTTGCAGCCTCGCATTCAGGTTCACAGAATAATTTTTTGAAATGAGTAGGATAGGACATAAAGTGTAAACAGCTGAGAGATTTTAAAAGGCTATTTTACATGATTGCAGCAGATAAAAAGCAAATAACCGTTTGTCGGTAAGATGTGGATTGCGACCAACAGCAGTTGAACAAAAAATAACTCAGATATACCTTTGTATGTGCAAACCGGCTACTCAAGGAATGTGTGTCAGTGTTGTCCTCATCAAATAAAAACACAATCACTGGCACTGAGTGGTAAAACCAAAAAAATAATACTCTCGGGAGAGTAACAAGATGAAAAAATTTACTAAACTTGCTTTGGTATCATCAATCGCGTTAACGACAAATGCAATGGCAATGCAGGCAATGGACGATACTGCATTAAGCGCAACTACTGGTCAAGATGGTTTAAGCATCGGGATTGGTATTTCTAAAATCGAAATCGAAAAACTTTTAATCCATGATAACGATGGTTTGGTTAGTGATGGTGCCAAAGCAGCAGTTGCTGATGTCTTAGATGCGAATGGTAATGTTGTAACTCCTGGTACACCAGCTGTTATCGGTTCTCTAGGTGGCACAAACAAAGCTGCTGCAATTGTTATTAAAGGCAATGGTATTTCTGGGGATGCAAATGAAAAGCATGGTATTGTGATTGGTGCGAACTATGATAATAATGGTGCTTACTTATTAACTTCTCGTAACTTAGCAGACTTGGTAATTGATTCGGATGCTGGTACTAGTGGTACTGGTGGAGCATTTATTAACGTTGCAGCTCAAGTATCTGGCTTAGATATCAAGATTGGTGAAATTGGCGTATCTGCATCAAATACAATTGACCCTAATGCAACCAATATTCGTCGTGGCCATAGTGATTCCAACTACAACGCAATTTTATCTGGTTTAGAAATCAAAACAGGTAAAATGGATGCCAATATCCAATTGGGTGCTGCCCCACAAGGCGCAATGGTTAAGTTGAATACGACGATGGTCGGCGGTTTAGAAATTAAGAACTTGGGCATTTTAGACAATTCAACCAAAGAGAAAGCTGTTGGTGCTGTAGGTACTACAGCGATTACAACAAAAGAGGCGGGTGAAATCTTTATTGAAAGCATTAAAATTGCAGATGCAGATAGTAAAGATTTGACCCTAAATCAAGATATCCAAGTATTTAATGATGCTTATGTTGGCGGTGGTACTACTCTTGGTAAGGCGGCGCATATTCGCATTGTAAGCAATGACACTGGTGCCAAAGACCAATATATTAAAGGTATTCATTTAGGTAGTCGTACTGCTGCTTCTATTGGTGATATGGAAGTTCAAGGACTTCAAACTTACTACAGTACTTCTCAGGGTAGCTACACTAAGGGTGCTGTTATCACCATTTCAGGTCACTAATTTAAAAACTGAAAAAGCGCGTGAATTCACGCGCTTTTTTTTACAAATAAACTCATGAGTTCGCAAAAAAATATAGAAAGACCTTTTTTTTTTCTTTAAAACGAGTATCTTTCTAAATACAAGGAAGTAGAGTGAAAGCTCTAAAAATAAAAATATTAGGCAGGTATTGCCGAGAACTAAAAAGTAAAAATATATGTTAGAGATCGCTTTAGGCTCGGCATTGATCTATTACGCTGCCACACAAGCCTTTGATTTAAAAGAACAGCATCCTGAAACTGTGCGTTACACAGAAACTTTGGATTCTAGAAATAATTCCTTTACCCGTATGCACAGAGAGCCTGTGCAAATTAAACCTGCTTTAGAAGATCAATTTCGCGGAATTGTGCGCCAAGCCTATGACTACAGTTGTGGTTCTGCAGCTTTAACAACCTTGCTGAATGGTTATGTAGGAACACAATTAAACGAGCAACAAACCATGAGTGGCTTGCTGCGTTATGGAGAATACGACCGAATTATTGAACGTCGTAGTTTTTCGCTATTGGATATGAAGCGCTTTGTCGCAGCTTTGGGCATGGAAAGTGGTGGATATCGCGGGGAGTTTTCGGATTTAGTTAAACAAGGACAGCCTGCAATTGTGCCGATTTCCTATGCAGGTTTTAAACATTTTGTGGTGTATAAAGCCTATAAAAATGGGCGGGTTTATGTGGCTGACCCAGCTTTGGGCAATATTAGTTTTGATGAAGAACGATTTAAGGACGTTTGGGAAAATAACACCCTGTTCTTAATTAATGTAGCACCTCAGCATCGACAAAATATGTTGGCATTACATGAAAAAGATTTACGTCATGTGGAAGATGCAACAGTGAATCGTTATGCCTTTGTTGATATTCAATATCCACAATTTGCGATGGAAAAAATAGCTGATAAAGCATCGACGATACGACTAGAACGTAATGTAAATAAAGATTCTGATAATTATGGACAGTACGAGCATCGTTTTTTAAGACTCTACTATAAAAACAAGTAATTAGTTGTTCACGAAATACAAAAATAAAAATGGAAGGGGTAAATCATGGATCGTAAATGGATGAATAAAACCTTATTGGCACTCAGTATTCAAATGGTATTTGGGGTGGCTTATGCCGCAGAGGAGCCGCAATTAGGGGAATATGAAACCACAACTGAACAGGCAGAAGTATCAGATACAGCAGCATCCACTGCAGATACAAGTGCTGAAACAAATAGTGCGGTTGTCGCTGCAAATGGTGCACAAGCAGCATCATCTGCTTTGCAACAGCAAGAGGGCGACGCAACCAAAGAGGCGAATTTAGAGGAAGTGTTTACCTCGAATGAGCGTCAATATTCCCTTATGAGACAAGGTGATATTTCATCTTATTATGATATTGATTATACCTATCATCGTGATACGCAGCTCGACCTTGAAATGGCTCAAGGTCAGTTGTATCAGCTTCGTGTGCAAGAAAATGCGTCCCACGCATTAACTAACACCTTCACCGCACAATATGGTTTGCGTGACAATTTAACTTTATCTGCTTCTGTACCATTGGTTGCAAAGTCAGACTTGTTAAAAGATGCCACGGCAGCAGGCTTGGGGGATATTTCTTTAGGTGCACGTTGGGAGCCATTCCCATTAAAAGCGGGGCGTTTACCTTTAATTTTATTCGCAAATTTATCGACCAAAACGGGGGATAGTCCTTACGAGATTAATCCTGTTAAAGATTTATCAACAGGTAAGGGTTACTACTCTGCAGGCATCGGTGCAAGTACGCGTAAGTATATTGACCCAGTTGTATTGTTTGCTTCTGCTTCAGCCAACTATGGTTTTAAAGAAAGCGGTCTCAATCAAATTCGCGGTAGCCGTATTATTGAAGAGTTTGAGCCAGGTATTAGTGGTGGTTTTGCTTTTGGTTTTGCTTATTCGTTTAACTACGATGTGTCGATGACCATGTCCTATCAGCAAAGCTTTAATACAGGTTCGGAGTTTACTTATCATACGGGTGAAAGCTATTCACCTGCAGACCAGACCAGTTCGACTTTGGCTATTTCATTAGGCGTTCGCGTTTCACCTGAAACCATTGTGAATGGTACGGTAGGAATCGGTCTGACCGAAGACGCGCCAGACGTATCACTTGGTTTGTCATTCCCACTGGATATTCTCGGTTTCGGTAAAAAAATTCGCTAAGAGGCTAGTCGCATGAAAATGATACGACTTCGCCCGTTAGTGACTGCAATTATACTGTCGGGCTGTTCAGGGGCTGCTTTTGCGCAGCTTGGACAAAACTTATCTGTCGATATTCGTTCTTTGACTATGGGGAATGCGGTCACTGCAGATCCTCCTGGTATTAGTGCGATTCACTTTAACCCTGCTGCACTGACCAAGATTGAAGGTTTGCAAACAGATGTGCAAGGGGTGTTGGCACATTTTGATGTACAGCGTGAGCTTTCCGTTCCAGCAGGTTATGACGTATTTGGTTATTCTGATGACCCTGTGGTGTGTAACGATGGACCAGAAATTTTGGCCGATTTTTGTACCGATTTTAAAGGTACAGTACAAGCCGATGTAGAATATCCAACGCTGTATGTCCCGATTCTGAAAAAATTTGTCGATTTGGGTAAAGGCATGCCACTGGCAGCGCCAACCAACGGTATTGCCTATAATCCACCAGGTTCCAAAGTGACCTTTGCCACCGCATTATATGCGCCGTTGATTGCGGGCTTTGGTGCCGAAAATGGTAACCCTGGTAACTTTATGGGACAACAGGTTGCCTTAGAGCGTATTACTTATCTTTCTCCATCTATCGCCTATCAAGTCAATGATGAATTGTCAGTCGGTGCGTCAATAGGGATGTCTTACCAAGCCATCGCCATGAATACCGATTTACGCTTCCCGAATGAACTGATCGGGATGTTACGTATGGTGGATGAAGTGGTCTGTACGCCATTTAAAGAAAACGCCAATATCATCACCGATATTTTGTTGCTCGGGATTTGTAATGCCGAAGAAGGCATGAATCCATTTTCCCGTTTTGGGCAAATGCAACTGGCGGTTGAGCAAAGTTTAAGCCCGAGTTATAACTTGGGTATTTTGTGGGAACCGACAGAAGATTTTAGCTTTGGTATGGTGTATCAGAGTGCAGCTAAAATGCGCTTGAAGGGCAAATATCATATTGATAACTCGAAAGCACCGCGTGAGTTAATTAATGGTTTGATGTCTTCACCAACAGGTCAGATTTTAGCGGCAATTTTAGGTTTCCCAAGTTATATTCCAGCCAGTGAGTCTGGTTTGGTTTCTATGGATTTTGAATATCCTGCGCACTTTCAAGCGGGGATAAAATATAAAGTCATGCCTGATTTACAAGTCAATTTTGATGTGGGCTGGACTGACTATAAAGCATGGGATAAATTCAAATTCGAGTTTGACCGTCAAATCTCGGCATTAAAAATTGCAAAATTGCTTTCGGAGCATGTGTCTGATGACAGTTTAGCTTTGCCATTAGAGTTTAAGTCACCGTGGAACTGGGGTGTTGGCATCGAATATTCAGCCACAGACCGTTTAAAACTGCGTGCGGGTTATGAACCACGTGGTAGTGCGATTCCTGACAATAAACGTAACACTATGGTACCAATTAATAATGCACGTTTATTCGGTCTGGGTGTGGGATATCGTTTTGATGCAGATACAGACCTTGATTTATCCATCGGCTTTTTACAAAGCAAGGATAAAATTCCAGCCAATACCAGTAGTTTAGCTAATAAGGAAGGTGTGAATAACCTACTGTTAAACCCTTATGCGGGTTTGAATGTGAAAACGGATACAAAAATTACAATTCTTGGATTGAGTTATAGAACACGATGGTAAGTTCAGTACGGAAAATAAAACGGACTTTATTTTCAAAGTCGATACTCACACTGATTTTCAGTATGGGATCGGTGTGTTACGCGAATCAGTTTTACACCATTATTGGACCAGATGGTCGTCCAATTGTGGTGCAGCGTAATGCTGCAGAAAAAAAGCAAACGATACAGGCGTTGGAAACCGCACAAAAACAAAAGAAAGAGCAGCAAAAACCAGCTCAAACCGCTGTTCAAGCTGTTCCTGCACAACAAGTGATACCAGCCACCTCACTACAACTTAAAAGTGCATCGGAAAATGCTGCTCAAAAGACTCTCAAAGAGCAAATACAAGAAACTGCACCAAGCTCTAAAGTTGTTGTTCAGCAAGCAAGAACGATGCAACAGCAGCAAAAAGTACTCGTAACTCAAGATGTTGAGCAATCCAAGCCATCTTTAATTGCAGAGAAAACTGACATAGCCTCAAGCACACAGAAGCTTGTAAAAGCATCTAGCGTAGATGTTGAGAAAACCAAGCCAAAAATATCGAGTGTAATCGGCTTGGAAGAAAATTCTGCATCACCTCTTTCTCAGTCTGCAATTGTGGTTGAGGCGAAAGCTGAAACTGACGCGACATCATCAGGTTTTATGGAGATGGCGGGTGAGCAATATGTCAAAAGTGAATATTTAGAAGACCAAGAGTTTAATTTAGAAGGGAAAAAGCGTTTTTACAGCATGCCAGAAGGGGTAATTGATACGAAGCATGGTGGCGGTGCACGTATGCAGGTGGTTGAGCGTGAACGAGGTGTGAGTCGTTCAGTTCTACAAAAACTTTTCCAAAAGAAACCTATAATTGAGCCACAAGCAATTGTTTTAGCAGCGGACTATTATCGTGTTAATCAAGCTGAAGCAATTGAAGGGTTGGGGCAGCAATGTTTTGCTGAAAGCAAAAAAAATAAAGTCAAAACTTTAAAAGCACAACAAGATTTAAATTTGTGGCCTAGAGCTCCCTTAACCGAAAAATTTGATTATGAATTGGTGAAGTTAGAAGGCAATATTCAAAATATTCAAATCAACTCTTATGCTACGAAGCAAAATCAACCTACCTTTTATTGGCCTTTTGTGGTTTTTCTGGATCAAAAAGGCTGTGTGATTGAAGGTGCTGGTGGTTTTAGAAATCAGGATACTGCAGGCAATGTCTTACAACATGAGGTGATAGAGGGCATGCTGCAACTTCCAAAAAATAGCCACTATGTATTATTAACGCCATTGGCTTCTGCAGTGGATATGGAACATCGCGCGCTCAGTAACCAAGGGCAATTAAAACTCATTGCGATACGCTAACAACAATAAGAGAATTCAGGATGAAAACAAGACATATTTTACCTTTTGCAACGACAGCATTGATGGCGGCATTGAGTGGCTGTGGTGGAGAAAGTGCCAATATTAATCCAGAGCCTAATGCTGTGGCGTATATCAACGGGAGTTGTGCCAGTACAGCAAAAAACTGCGTGGAATTTGCATTGGATTATCCTGTGGATGGTTTGAATTTTACCTGTAGCAGTGATACCAGTAAAACCTACATCACCATGATTGAGCCGAAAAGTAATGCGGCAACAGGTAAATGTAGTGAAGGAGATAAAGTCCACTTCTTTATTCAGGAAAAGACCAATCAATATATTGATTTAGGGACAGTATCATTGTCTGATATTGGAATGGTCAGTACTGCAGGTGCGGGTTATCCACGTTTAAGTGTGTTAGATATGGCACGTGGATTAACAGGACGCCAAGCAACGAGTTTAAGTAGTAGTGACGAAACGATACAGGTCGCGACTGCAATTGTACGCTTGCTACAAGCACTTTCTGTTGAAGGTGGAGGAACCATTGCAGGTGATATTCAGCCTTTAACGATTACGACACTCAAAAAAGAACAATTGGCAAATATTGCTGAGTCCGTTGAGGTTGGTGACTATCGTTCAGGGGCTTATGCCAGTATTTTACGCCCGTGGGTAGATGTGTCACAGGTATCTCAAGATGATGCTTATCAAGCATTAAACACCTTGGTTTACATGAATAACTCGGCATCTTATCAAGCTAACTATCCAATTTTAGCCAAAGAAGATTCACAATTACCACAAGGTTTATATGGCTGTAATTTGGCAGACTGTAAATCTACGGTCGCAGATTTGAAACACCTCATTGGGCAATATCAACTAATCACAGACCGTTCTGGATATACCTTCGGTTATGGTATGCAATGGAAAGGTGCGGTGTCTGCAAACACGACCAACCCAATTTTAACGGTGAGTGGTGAATTGATTCGTAAAGTACGTCCTGAGCGTATGGTAGCAGCAGCACAAACCACATGGGTCAACCCATTGAATAAACGTATTCAGGGGCCATTCCGTTTTAGTGTGAATGACAATGCGGCTGATGATTTTAAAATTACCCAAGGTAAGGTGTTTAATGATTATTTAATTGCAGGCACGGAAGGTTTTTATAAATTATTGACCAAATCTACAACAGCGAATCCTGCAGATTATGGTCAATGGCAACAAACCATAGGTACCGATCAGTTCAAAGGTTCTTTTGATGCCTATAAATTCTTTTCTGTGAACTTTTTGGATAATCGCGTTTTTAAAACCCAGAAAAATGTACCTTTAGGCAGTCGCTATATTTTCCCAATTTATGCAACCTTGACCTTTAATTTTGATGGCGGAACGACGACAGATAGCATCAAATTAGGTGTTGTTTTAGATGAGGATGGCAATATTCGTACAGATATAGCACCAAATGCCACAGAAACCGATATGTCTGGTCAGTGTGCAGCAATTCGTCAGTCTGGTGCTGAATATGTTGATACAAATGGTGTGCAGCAATACCGTATAGGTGTGTTAGGTGCAACCGATATCGACAATAAAGCAGTCACTTTACGTATGATTTTAGCCAATCCAAAATTTCATAAACTTGATGGCGCAGTCATTGGTTTGAATACCAAAATTGAAGCGGTTGAAGGTGGAAATGGTCAAGTGGTGGGCGGTGCACGTGCCAATATTGGCAATTTAGTTGCAGCCAACTCTACACGTATTACATTGTCTGATTTCAATGGCTCAACAGTGAAGTGGAGCAATATTTATCATGCGCAACTTGCAACTTACGTGGCTCAAAACCCTGCTTTAGCAACTGATGCAGATAAAGCTTTGGTGAAAGCCCAAGGTGGAGCTGTAAGTCTAGATGTTGCTGAGTGTTATAACCCAAATAAAGTGCGTATTTAGCATTAATTTTAGGTGACATAGTGATGAAAATAGCCCACTTTAGAGTGGGCTATTTATTATTCGAATTTTAGCTTGATTCAAATGAACATCATGTGGGGTTTTTAACCCGTATGATCTGTACGTGAACCTAAGGTTTCTAAGTGGGTCGTAAAATGATTGTTTTTTCGATCTGCAAAGTAGTGTTGTAAAGTACGTTCTACACTTGGGAAAGCCAATTCAGACCACGGAATTTCATCTTCACTAAACAAGCGTGATTCGATGGTTTCTTCACCTGCACCAAATTGACCATTCAACAATTGAGCTTTGAACAGCACATAAATTTGCCCAATCCGTGGAATGTTATACATGCAATAAAGTTGTTCGATTTCAATTTCCGCTTCGGCTTCTTCGCGGGTTTCACGGGCAGAACCTTGCTCCATGGTTTCAAACATTTCCATATAGCCTGCGGGTAAAGTCCACAAACCATAGCGTGGTTCAATTGCACGACGACACAACAATACTTTATTTTCCCAAACGACCAATGCACCACAAATGACTTTTGGATTGACATAGTGAATATTGCCACATGCGCTACACACTTGACGTAATTGCTGATCGCCAAGCGGAATTTTCGTTGTTGTTTTTTGTCCACAATTTCCACAAAAGTTCATAGTGATCGTCATTGTTGAAGGGAGTTCTCAGAATAACTGAAAATTTCAACTTTGGCATCCTCTCTATCTATTGCCCACCTATTTCAGCTATGATGAAAACTTAGACAAGGAGAATTATAAGGCATGATTGATCATTCGCTCACGCATCTATTACAGCAACGTTTGCGCTTTTCTAAAACGTTCATGGAAGCGCATGCAGCGGTATTGATTGCCATTACCGACGAGTCTGATCCAAAGGTATTGCTAACCCGCCGTTCTACCTTACTCAATAATCACGCGGGTGAGGTGTCTTTCCCTGGTGGCAAACGCGATCCGCAAGATACCAGTAATATTGTGGTGGCATTGCGTGAAGCGCAGGAAGAAACCGCATTAAATCCATTTGAAGTGCAGTTGATTGGTGACTTGCCAATGCAAAAAGCCCGTAATGGAATGTTGGTTAAGCCTGTGGTGGGGCTGATTCCTCCAAAAGTAGAATTAATTCCACAACCTTCAGAAATTGATCGGATCTTTTTTGCCTCTTTACAGCATTTAATGGAAGCGCCACCAACGCCGTATGAAGTGAGCTTTGCACAACAAAAATTATATTTTCCGAGTATGCAGGTTGAAGATGAAGTGGTTTGGGGCTTAACAGCGCGGATGTTGGTGTCTTTATTTGAATATGGTTTGGATTATCGTAAAGAATGGCCGTTTTTGTTAAATTCACCAACATTTAAGAAATAGAAAAATTTTGATGTGAAGATAGGAAGGAACCATGTTGTATAAATTTAAAGGATATGCCCCGAAAGCAATGCAGCAACCGTGGGATGGTTGGGTGGCGGATAATGCCACGGTCATTGGTCAGGTTGAGTTGGGGCAAAAAGTCAGCATTTGGTTTGGGGCTGTGGTACGTGCCGATAACAGTAAAATCAAATTGGGTAATTTTAGTAATGTTCAGGAAAATGCTGTTTTGCACACCGATGCAGGTATTGAAATGCAGATTGGTGATTATGTGACTATTGGACATCTGGCTATGTTACATGGTTGTACCGTGGGCGATAACACCCTGATTGGTATTAATGCAGTGGTGCTGAATCATGCGGTGATTGGTAAAAACTGTATTATTGGTGCCAATGCTTTAATTCCTGAAGGGAAAGTGATTCCCGATAATTCTGTGGTGATGGGTTCTCCCGGTAAAGTGGTTAAGACTTTGGATGAGTCTGCAGAAGCACGTTTAAAAATGAGTGCGCTGCACTATGCTGAACATTTTCAGCATTTTGTAAACCTAGAGCCTGCAACACTCTAAAATAGAATTTGCATCGTTTAGTCAAACGCATTTTTTAGCTGTAATTACATAGAATTTTATACTCAGGAATTGCAATCTGAGGCATGTAAATCCTCGCGTGAATTTCAGGAGTGGAGTATCATAACGCCAATTTTTGATATTTACTCCTTGAAGGTTGTGCATGAAATTGCTGGCATTGGAAACTGCCAATGAGCAGTGTTCCGTTTCGATTGTAGATGAAACACAGGAACTCTTTTTTCAATTAGATGCGCGAGCAAAAGCACAAACGCAAACCATCTTACCGATGATTGAGCAAGGCTTTGCTGAAACTCAAATTAGTACGGCTGATCTGACTGCAATTGCCTTTAGCCGTGGCCCGGGTTCTTTTAGCGGTGTGCGAATTAATGCGGCAGTCACGCAAGCTTTGGCGTGGGCGCATGATGTGCCTGTAATTCCTGTATCGACTTTGCAGGCATTGGCGCATGCGGCTTATCGTCTTGAAGGATTAACTGCGGTTACGGCTGTGTTGGATGCACGCATGAATGAAGTGTATATCGCCAGTTTTGAGCTAGATGCACAAGGAATCATGCAGGCGGTTGATCAGGAACAATTATTGAATTATAGCGATGCTGCACAGACGGTACGCTTTCAATTGGTCGGTTCTGGTGCAGGTCTCATTGATCAAGAACAAATACAATACAAAGGCTTAAGTGCAACCGCACAAGATATTGCTACTATTGCACGCGTCTGTGCACAGCAACAGCAATGGGTCAGCGCAGAACAAGCATTGCCTGTTTATTTACGTGACAATGCTTGGAAAAAAATTCCAGAACAAGGCAAGGCATAATTAGGGTTATTTATGGATCTTTTACTGCTGCTCAAAGCGGCAATTATGGGTATTGTAGAAGGGATTACTGAATTTCTACCCATTTCTAGCACAGGACATTTGATTCTAGCTGCAGAGCTAATGGACTTTTGGACCAAAGAAAAAAGCGATGTATTTGTTATTGCCATTCAAATGGGAGCAATTGCAGCGGTCATATATGAGTACTGGACACGTCTATGGGGCGCAGCCACAGGCATGTTTACTGGCGAAGAAAAAGGTCGACGCTTGGGCTTTGGTCTGATCATGGCATCTATTCCAATTATTCTGATTGGATTGACCTTTGGGCAGACTGTAAAAGAATTACTCTTTAATGATGTTGCCGTGGCGATTGGTTTGATTATTGGCGGTTTTATTATTATGTGGATTGAAAAATATCCACCACAAGTACGTGCCCATGAGGTTGAAGAACTAACTTATCGAGATGCGATTTGGATTGGTCTAATTCAGGTATTGTCGCTGATTCCGGGGACTTCGCGTTCAGGTGCAACTATTATTGGCGCGATGTTCTTGGGTGTATCGCGTAAAGCAGCAACCGAGTTTTCCTTCTTTTTGGGGATTCCTGTCATTATTGGCGCAGGATTACTCGACTTGTACCAAAGCTATGATGTATTCCAAACCACCGAAGATTGGACCGTGCTCAGCTTCGGGATCATCGTTTCTTTTGTTTCCGCACTTTTGCTGATCCGTGCATTGGTGGCGTATGTGGCTAAGCAAGATTTTATGATTTTTGCTTGGTATCGTATTGCTTCAGGTTTAATCATTTTATTGTTCGCATTCACAGGCTGGAAACTATGGTAAGCGAACTTCGCTTATATACCGAAGCCGAGTGTCTCACTCAAGCACAGCATTATTCTGCTGTGCTTTTGTCTAGAGGCGTGCAAACGCGCATTGAAACAGTAGAAAAACTCAATGCGCGTTTTTTGCGTTTGAACCCTGAATTGGCATTGTGTGTCGATGCTGAAGGGCTGTGGTTATGTGCCCATGGCATGAAAATGCAACCCGATTGGAAAGCTGAAATTGGGCGGTTAAAACGTGCCTCTTTAAAATCGGAAATGATTGCTCGCGCCTGTAATTTGTCGGAAAAACCAAGCCTAATTGATGCTACGGCAGGATTAGGACACGACAGCTTACTCATGGCACACTTGGGTGCTCAGGTCACGTTGTTGGAGCGTCATCCTATTCTTTTTACTTTGTTGGAGGATGCTAAACGCCAAGCCGCAGATGATCCTTTTTTAGCAAGTGTTGTTGCCCGTATCCAGTTGGTTTTTACAGATTCAGCAGATTATTTACGCAACTGTGCGACGCAGGGCAAAGTGGTTGATGTGGTGTATTTAGATCCAATGTTTCCGCAGCGAGATCAACATCAACAGGCGCAGAAAAAGCAGGCTCAAGTCAAAAAACAAATGCAGTTATTACATTTGCTGTTACCTGAAGATGGCGAAATGGATTTAGGTGATCATTTACTGGGTTTGGCACAGCAAATTGCCAAACGTGTTGTGGTGAAGCGCCCACGTTTGGCAGTATTTTTGGCGGGGCAGGAAACCACACATCAATGGCAAGGTGATGCTTGCCGATTTGATGCTTATTTCCAAGCAAATTTGAACAACGGGTAGATTTCTACCACTAAAGCAGTGGCAAGACGTTCAATGCTTCTATAATGAGCAAAGATTTGTTATATAGTTAAAGTTGACAATTGATAATTACGACGACAAGCATAAACTTGGAGTGTGGAAACGCGAGCTGCGATTAACAGAATCCTATGATTGACTTCAAACCCTCCATTAATTTTTGGCACGATTTTAAAAGCAACCAAGCTGCGGGCGTTTGGTTATTTTTGGGTTCGCGACGCTCTTTGCAAATTATTCGTCCCTCTATCTTACAACTGATTTTTTGGGGTATTTTAGGCGGTCTTGCCAATACCTTATTCAGTTGGTTAGTCGCAGGAGAGGTGGGTGAATTTAACCCACAGGGTTTGGTCAGTTATGCCTTGTGGCCTTTTATTGCCTTAATTGTCGGAATTATTCTTTCTCAGCGTGTCAATAACCCGCGTTTATTGTTAGTACCTGCTTTGTTGTGGTTGGTATTAGATACTCACGTTGCATTATTACAAAGCTTGATTCAATACATGGGCATGATGGATGTCTTGCCGTATGTGTTATATGACTATTTACCTACCATTTTTATGGTGCTGTTTGTTTGGCAAAGTTTGGCAGTAGTGTGGGTGTTTTCACGTGAGCTGCATTGGCCGTGGTGGGAACGTGCGCTGATTGTTTTAGCGACCTTATTCACTTTGGTGGTTTGGCAAATGTCAGTGAAAAGTCAGCCCATTTGGAAAGTAGAAGAAGTTCCACCAAGTCTAAGCGAAGAAGCTTTTTATGCACAAAGCCGTGTGCTAAATAAAGCTTTAGACAGTATTCAATATGGGGAATTTGCCCAATCGCATTGGTACTTTTTAGGGGTTGCAGGGGCGAGCTATCAAGACGTATTTATGTCTGAAATTGAGCGCATTCGTGAACAGTTTGATACCCGTTTTGGCACTTTTGGACGTTCGATGGTGCTCATTAATAACCCAATGACCCGTAATGTAATTCCAATTGCTTCGCAAACCAGTATTGAATTGGCGCTGCGCCGTATTGGGCAACGCATGAACCGTGAAAGTGATGTGCTGTTTTTATATATGACCTCACACGGTTTAAAAGATCATTTTGAAATTGAAAATGCGCCACTCGACTTAAATCAGGTCGATCCGAAATGGCTGCGTGATACTTTGGATAAATCGGGTATTCGCTGGCGTGTGATCGTTATTTCAGCCTGTTATTCAGGTAGCTTTGTATCAGCCTTGCAAGATGATAATACCTTGGTGATTACTGCATCGGCAGCAGATCGTGAGTCGTTTGGCTGTTCAAACGAAGCTGACTATACCTATTTTGGCCGTGCCTTTTTTGATCAGGCTATGCGTGAACAAAACTCTTTTGCCAATGCCTTTAATGAAGCCAAAGCGACCGTGGCAAAATGGGAGCAAGCGCAAGGTTTTGAACCTTCAGAGCCACAATGGGCAATTGGTAAAAATATGGAATTGATGTTGCCACAATTAGAGCAGCGTTTGTTTCCTCAAAAAAGTGTTGCAACATCGGCTGAAATTCAATTGAGTGCGCAATCTGTTCAATAAGCCAAAGAGGAGAGGGTGATGGAGTTAATTCAGAACAACCGCTGTTTTGAGGGTGAGCAACGAATTTATCGTTTTCATTCCAATGCTTTACAGACTGAAACTCAGTTTGGCATTTTTTTACCAGAACAAGCTTTGGCGGGGCAGGCTTGTCCTGCGGTATTTTATTTGGCAGGTTTAACCTGTAACGAAGAAACCTTTGCGATTAAAGCACATGCGCAGCACATGGCAGCGCAATTGGGACTGATTTTGATTAGTCCAGATACTTCACCGCGTGGCGAAGCTGTTGCCAAAGGCGACCATTGGGATATTGGACAGGGGGCAGGTTTCTATATCAATGCGACACAAGCACCGTGGGCGGCACATTATCAAATGGAAACTTTTGTCACCGATGAGCTTTATCAATTGGTGCTGCAACAGTTCCCAATTCAGGCACAGCACGTTGGCATCATGGGGCACAGTATGGGCGGTCATGGTGCATTGACCCTCGCGTTTAAATATCCTGAAAAATTTAAGTCAGTGTCTGCTTTTGCTCCGATTTGTGCGCCAAGCCAATGCCCGTGGGGTGAAAAAGCATTTTCTAATTATTTAGGTACAGATCAGCAAGTATGGTTACAGCACGATGCGACTGCTTTGGTGCAGGTCAAAGGTGCATTGTTCAGTGAAATTTTGATTGATCAGGGATTGAAAGATCAATTTTATAGTCAGCTCAATCCTGCATTATTTCAGCAAGCTTGCGATGCGGTTGGGCAAAAATTGAGTTTGCGGGAACATGCAGGCTATGATCATGGCTATTATTTCATTCAAAGCTTTATAGATCAGCATTTGCAATTCCATGCGGTACAATTGCAAGCAGACTAAGTCAAACACTCAATTTTACACATTGATTTTTAAACTTTTCTAGGCAAGTTGTTCACTTTTTATTAGAATGGTGAACACTTGCTTTTTTACCGTTTGGAAAGATTGCTCATGTGGGTTTGAGCGTCTGGGTAGAATAACGACCGCACAATAAAATAAATAAGGCATCACATGCACAATTCAGAATGGGATTCACCACAACAAGCAACGCCATCTTCCCCTTTTTTTCCAGCGGAGCCTACGACGCCACCCACGCGGAATCCATTACTTGGACGGATTCATCATTTTCAATTTCATGGTAGCGCCTCAGAGTATTTTGGCATTTGGATTGTCAATATTTTGTTGATGATTGTGACTTTTGGGCTGTATGCACCGTGGGCAAAAGTACGTCGTTTGCGCTATTTTTATGGCAATACCGAATTAATCAAACGTCGTTTTGATTTTACAGGCATCCCACATAAAATTTTATTGGGACGTTTAATTGCCATTGGAATTTATGTTGCGATCTCGGTGGTTTCCAATTATTCAGTCAAAGCCATGGTTATTGGCGTGGTGGCTTTATATTTGGCTGTGCCGTGGTTGATTCGAGCGACCATCCGTTTCAAGGCGCGAAATAGTAAATTTGGCAATGCGCGTTTTTATTTTTCAGGCAGTAACAAAGAAGCCTATTGGGTATTTCTAAAATGTATCGTAATTAATTTGTTTACTTTGGGCTTATTTTTTCCTGTGTTGGTGTGGATGTATAAGCGTTATTGCCTAGACCATTTATATGCAGGACAGCTTAAATTTAAACTAAAAGCAGACTGGCCAGCATATATGCGCGCAATGTATATGCCTATTTTTTTGTTCTTTGGCATTTTGCTTGCTGTCGGGATAATGTTGGCTTTGGCAGGACAGTTGAGTCGTAATCCTGCGCAGTTGGTTTGGTTATTTTTAGCGGTTTATCTGTTGGGGATATTTTTAATTTGGCCACTAATGTCGGCGCGAATTTTTATCACCACATGGAACAATACCAGTATCAGTCGTAGTGAATTTCAGACCGATTGCGGACAGTGGCACTATACTTGGATTGTGGTGACCAATTGGATTGTGAAAGTTCTGAGTTTGGGTTTAATGACCCCATGGGCAGCCATTCGTTTATATCGTTATCAGGTTGAGTCTTTGAGTCTACATTTAAAAAATGATCCAGATTTGATGATCAATAAACTGCAGGCTGAACATAGCGCACTTGCAGAAGAAATCAGTGATATTTTTGATATTGATGTATCGCTGTAAGCTAGGAGAAGAAGATGGCGGCACAGGTCGTGGATGTAGTGTTTTATGATGGTGTAGTGTCTAAACCATGGGCTGCCAAAATCTCTCCTGTAGATGCTCAGTCGGTACTTATCCGCTATGGTGAAAATTTACAGCAACAACGACGTTATCATTATCAAGACATGATGTTGGTGGGCGCACTAGGTAAAATTCAACCTGTCATTGAACTTAAAGATGATGCGCGTATTGAATTTTCCCAAGCCTTGCCTGAGTGGTTTCAACTGCGAAATAAACAGGTGCAGCATTCCATCTGGAAATTGGAACGCACGCCAAGTCTGATAGTATTTAGTCTGGTTTTTGTGTCGTTGATGGTATTTGTCACAGTGCAGTGGGGCATCCCAAGTGCATCAAAATACGTTGCCTTTCAATTGCCTGCGAACACCTTAAATCAAATTGGTGATGAGGCAGAGCGTTATATTTTAGATATGACAGCGCCAAGTCAATTGCCCGCAGTACGTCAGCAGAAAATTTTGGCAGATTATCGCAAGCTCATTGCAGGAGATACACCTGCCAAAGTGCTGTTTAGACAAGGTGATCGCTTAGGAGCGAATGCTTTGGCAATTCCGAATAACACTATTATTTTGACCGATGAATTGGTGGAATTGGCGCAGAATGATCAGGAAATCATTGGCGTTTTGGCACATGAACAAGGGCATTTGGCAGAAAGACACAGCTTGCAACAAGCCTTATCCAGTTTAGGGTTTAGTATTATTTTGCTCGCGATTACAGGAGATGGTACAGATTTAGTTTCGACCTTGCCTGTGGCGCTTGTAGGGGCAAATTATTCACGTAATTTTGAATCAGAAGCCGATCATTATGCTTTAAATACGATGCACGCTCAGGGCATTCCAACCATTCATCTCGCTCATTTTCTGGAGCGTTTGGCAGAAGATGCAGGTGAAGACACCGCCAACAGCCCTTTGGATTTTTTGCAAAGCCATCCTGCAACTCAAAAACGTATTCAAGCGGTTAAAGATTTTGAACAGACGCAGCGTTTAGCGCCTTAACATGAAACAGTTAGTGCCGTTGCCAAACCGCGCTCAATTCTGTTTGCCCCATACGGCTTAAATGGTCAAGCACGACTTGTTCGAGGTAACTTAAATCTGTTTCAGTATTTTTTACCTGAATTTCAACTACAAGCTCATGTGTTTGGGGTATAAGTAGAATTGTGGCACTTGGCATCATAATTTGGTATTGGGTTGCGCTTTCTGCAACGTCAAATTTATGTTTCCAGTGGTTGAGTAGACGCTTGGCAATACGGCTTGCTTGCGTTGTTTGAATATGGGCAGAACTGTTCATCATCTGTTGAAACCAGCATTTTGTTCAAATGAGTAAAGACCTTTACTATAACAAAGCCAGACTGAAAGAACAGTGGAGTGCTGCAACAGAGCGTTGCGGAGATAGAACTATCAAATTGGCTGATCGACCTGAATCATCGAACTGAATGATCCAATCGTAACAGAATCCACCACACCAAGCAGTCTTTGCTATAATGCGCCACAATCCCAATATTTAGCTAGGTTCTCCCATGTCCAAGCCTTATTTAATTGCGCCGTCTATCTTATCTGCAGATTTTGCTCGTCTAGGCGAAGAAGTGGAAAATGTACTTCAGGCGGGTGCCGATGTGGTGCATTTTGATGTGATGGATAATCACTATGTACCGAATTTAACCTTCGGTGCAGGTGTATGTAAGGCATTGAAAAACTATGGCATTACTGCACCAATTGATGTGCATTTAATGGTGAAACCTGTAGACCGCATGATTGGTGATTTTCTGGAAGCGGGCGCAGATATTATCACGTTCCATCCTGAAGCTTCAGAGCATATTGATCGTTCATTGCAACTGATTAAATCGGGCGGGGCAAAAGCGGGTTTGGTCTTTAACCCTGCTACACCGCTGCATTATTTAGATTATGTACTTGATAAAGTTGATCAGATTTTACTCATGAGTGTGAACCCAGGTTTTGGTGGGCAAAAATTCATTCCAATGACTTTAGAGAAATTACGTCAGGCACGTCAAATCATTGATGCTTCAGGTCGTGATATCCGTTTAGAAGTCGATGGTGGTGTGGGACCTGCCAATATTCGTAAAATTGCAGAAGCGGGCGCAGATATGTTTGTTGCAGGCTCAGCAATTTTTGGCAAGCCAGACTATAAAACGGTGATTGATGAAATGCGTGCTGAATTGGCAAAAGTTGGCGCAGTCGAAGTATAAATTTCTACAATCACAAGTGCTTATGCTGTGGATAACTTTGTAGATAACCGTATGGATATCTATGTTGATAACACTATGGATAAGCCGATTAATTTATAAACATTTGTACATCAATTGTTTATGACTTATACAAAATAAGTATAAAAAGGATTCAATCGAATCCTTTTTGTTTATTTTAAATACACTGAATTTATTGAGTATTTACTCAGTTAATTATAAAAATAAGTTGCTTAATATATAACTTGATTGTTTTAGTTGGCTTTTAAATCGCACGGATTCACTCTGTTTTTCAATGCAGAAGATATTGTGTATAAGTGGGGCTTGAATTATATTGAGTGCATTGTAGATTGTGGATTGTACTTGGCAAAAATGTTCAATTCTTGTGCAAGTTCAGGTCTGCATCTTTCATACTCAGGAATTTATTTAGTGCTGACTCAACCCTACAAACAAATGTGGTTTGTTGTCCTGATGGCATTTGTCATAGGGTGGAGTGGTATTGTTAGTGCTGCGGTAAAACCTGCACATGATTGGATGATGTCAAATCAGGCAGCAGGGTCTGAGATTCGACATTCTGCAACCGCAGCGAGTGAAATGACATCTTTACCAGATTGTCATACCACAGCTTTACAAACGCATCCTGAAACCAAGCAGCATATATCTGGGCATGATGCCAAGGCCAACCATCATCTCAGTCAGCACACATCCGCAACGGATACCGATTTAAATGCGGCAGATTGTTATGGCTCGGCTGATTTTTCTACTGCAAAGATGAATTGTCAGGACTGTGCGCAGTTGCATTGTCAAAGCTTAAACAGTGTGTTGAATGTGCAAGTCCCTGAACTGATTCAACCTGTAGCACTTTCATCTGTCAATATTCTGTTGCCTGCTTATCAAGCTCAACATTTACTTGGGCATTGGCAGCAAATTTTACGTCCACCCAAAGCTTAATCCTGAATTCAAAACACTTTTACGTTTTATTTTAAGGATTAAGTCATGTCTAAATTTTATCAGCCTGCGCTGTTTTTAACAGTCTGTGCATTGTGTTCGAGTTCTGCATTTGCTGCGGTCAAGGAATATCACCTGACCATTGCAGAACAAACGGTCAATATCACGGGAAAACCTGTTCAACGTATTACAGTCAATGGACAATTTCCCGCGCCTGCACTCGAATTTGAAGAAGGCGATGAGGCGGTAATTCACGTTAATAATCAATTAAAAAATCAGGACTCATCTATTCACTGGCATGGTTTATTGTTGCCCGGTTTGATGGATGGTGTGCCTGGATTTAATGGTTTTCAAGGGATTAAGCCACAAGGACATTTTGTTTATCAATTTAAAGTACGTCAAAGTGGTACCTATTGGTATCACGCACATTCCAAAGGTCAGGAACAAGATGGTCTATACGGCTCTTTGGTGATTCATCCTAAAGCCAAGCCAGCCGTAAACGCACATGAATACACAGATCGTGATTATGTGGTGATGCTGTCAGATTTTCATGAAAAATCTAGCAATCAAATTCAGAAAGATTTAAAAATTTCAGCCGAGTTTTATCAAAATCAGCGTGAAACCTTAGGTGATGTTTGGTGTCAAGTACAGCGTGATGGGCTAAAAGCCACATGGTCAGACCGCAAAATGTGGAATCAGATGCGCATGCTGAAAACCGACCTTTCCGATGTCACAGGCTATACTTTTTTAATGAATGGCAAGACACCTGAACAGAACTGGACAGGTGTATTTAAGCCAAATGAAAAAGTGCGTTTACGTTTTATCAATGCCTCTGCCATGTCGTTTTATGATGTGCGGATTCCAAACTTAAAAATGACAGTGGTCAGTGCCGATGGTCAGCCAGTCAAACCTGTTACTGTGGATGAATTTCGTATCGGCACTGCAGAAACCTACGATGTGATTGTTGAACCTCAAGCAGCGCATTATCAAATTGAAGCGGAATCAATAGACCGCTCAGGTTTTGCTGTGGGTAGCTTGCAGAGTGAACTTCATTCTGCAACATCAAATCTACAGCTCCCTGCAGCGCGCCCGCGTGCTTTACTCACCATGCAAGATATGGGGCATGCTACAGAGCATTCAGGCGATGATCATTCCAAGATGAACCATGCAACGATGTCTGAAATGGATCACTCAAAAATGAATCATGCAGCGATGTCTGAAATGGATCATTCCAAAATGAACCATGCAGCGATGTCGGATATGGATCATTCCAAGATGAACCATGCAGCGATGTCGGAAATGGATCATTCCAAGATGAACCATGCAGCAATGTCGGAGATGGATCATTCCAAGATGAATCATGCAGCGATGTCGGAAATGGATCATTCCAAGATGAACCATGTAGCGATGTCAGAAATGGATCATTCCAAGATGAATCATGCGGTAATGTCGGAAATGGATCATTCCAAGATGAACCATGCAACAATGTCTGAAAATACGCATACACAATATGGCATGCCTTCAACAGAACACAAAAATGCGGTGGTATATGGATGGGCAAATGCTTCTACACCCGCGGGGCATAAAGCCTTGCACTATGAAGATTTGAAATCGCTGCAGCCACAAGCAGATACACGTGAACCAAGCAGTGAATTGGTCGTGCGTTTAGGCGGTACGATGGAGCGTTATATCTGGACAATCAACGGTAAGAAATTTAGTGATGCCACACCACTCAAGGTGAAATATGGTGAGCGTATTCGGATTAAATTTATCAATGACAGCATGATGGCACATCCAATGCATTTACATGGCATGTTTATGCAGTTGGAAAATGGTCAAACGGCAGCAGAAATGCCGAATAAACACACCTTAATTGTGCCGCCAGGTCAAACTGTAACTGCACTGCTTACTGCAGATGAATTAGGTGAATGGGCAATACATTGTCATTTGCTCTATCACATGAGCGCGGGAATGATGAATAAATTGATTGTAGCGCAGGTGAGTGAAAATGAACCGCTTTCAACCACAGCAATTCAAGCCACTCAAACCCCTTCAGCGACAGCGCAAAAAGGAGCAGCACATGCACAACATTAATCTTTTTGCGAAAACAGTTTTAAGTATTTCTGTCTGCTGCATCAGTACAGTTGGGCTAGCAGCGACAGAGGTGCATAGTGCACATGCCAGTTCAGCAGAGATTGCAACAATTGCAGCTCAGGCTGATACTCAATCGCATCAATCGCATCAATCGCATCAATCGCATCAATCCGATTCGTCCGTGCAAGAGTCGCAGTCACACGATCATCGTAAAGAACATGGTGCGCAGGTGTACGCGGTGAGCACTTTAGATACGCAATGGCAAGTGAATGATCATGCCGAGGGAGTGCTCAAATCTAAATTACAAACTCGTATCGGAACTGATGAAAACAAGTTGTTTGTGAAAATTCATAGCGATAAGCAAGAGTCACAAGCGACTGAATATGATGCCAAGTTGTTATACAGTCGTATGATTTCAGATTTTTGGGATGTGCAAGCAGGTGTGCGTTATCGACACGAAGTGAATCAGCAAGAGCATCAAACAGACCGAGAAGATAAGTTTGACGCTGTGTTTGGCTTACATGGTTTAGCTCCATATTTTTTTGAAACCGATGCTTATTTTTATTTGGGTGAGGATCAATATGCGGCTTTGAGTTTGGAAACCACACGGGATCTGTTATTGACTCAGAAATTGATCGCACAGCCTTATTTAGATGTAGATGTTATTCTGCAGGATGATGCCAAATATGCGAAAAAAACAGGACTCAACCGCGCAGCTGTGGGTGTGGAAATGCGTTATGAAATCAGCAAGAACATCATGCCGTATATCAGTGCAGGTTATGAGTATACGAAAGGTGATCAACACACTGCTTGGCAGTCTGCAACCGATTCCGAGCAGAGCGGCTTATATGCGATAGGCTTGAGTTTCAGGTTTTAATGATTAGGGGTATTTATCAATGATTAAGTCAATGGATCGTTGCTGCTTCTAAATAGAATAGATTGTCCCTAAATACATAGGCTTGGTTTATACTGAGCCTATTGTATTTTTGGGTGTGGCGTATGTCTTCATCAACTCAAGATCCTCAATCGAATCAAGATAAAAACTTAGAAAACCAAAATCTAAACAATACTGGCTGTGGTTGTGATACGCAAAAAAATGTAAACCAGCCTTGTGCAACTGCGCCTACACACTCCAAGTCATGTGGCGATACAGGCTGTGGTTCGTCTTGCGATACAGAAAAAAGCTGTGCTGATCAAAATAGCTGTACATCTGCAACGACTGCCAAGACAGATAAAGCAACAATTTTGGATTCGGAACTTTTGAGTCCGTGGGTGAGTGCGTACCATATTCCTAAAATGGATTGCGGTGCTGAAGAACAAATGGTGCGGATTGCTTTGGCAGACCATAATGATATTGCTGCCTTATCTTTTGATTTGCCTGCACGACTTTTAAAGGTTTATCACAATAATCAATCTGCCACTGAAATCACCCATAAATTAGAAGCATTGGGTTTGGGTGCTGTGTTACAACAGACTGAAGCCAATACACAAACCGAATTGCCTGTATCTAACAGCGCTGCACAACAAAAAGTGCTGTATGCCTTGCTTAGCATTAATGCTGCTATGTTTTTGGTGGAATTAATCGCGGGTTTAATTGCATCTTCGACAGGTTTAATTGCTGATTCTTTAGATATGTTTGCCGATGCCGCCGTGTATGGTTTAGCTTTATTTGTTGTTGGACAATCAGCCAAGAAACAGCTCAAAGCTGCGCATTTGTCTGGTTGGGTACAACTGGGTTTGGCTGCACTGGTTATTTTTGATGTCCTGCGCCGTTTCTTCTTGGGCAGTGAGCCTGAATCTATATTGATGATGGTCATTGGCGCTGTGGCATTGGTGGCGAACGTTACCTGTTTATGGCTGATTTCAGGGCATAAAGATGGTGGAACTCATATGCAAGCCAGTTATATTTTTTCCGCCAATGATGTGATTGTGAATTTAGGCGTGATTATCGCGGGCGGTTTGGTGATGCTCACAGGCTCGAATTATCCAGACCTGATCATTGGCTTAATTGTGGCCATGTTTGTGTTGAATGGTGCGCGCAAAATTTTAAGTTTAAAATAGATGAGTCATCGCTGCACGATGGCATAAATTGCAACAGGAGGAACGACCTCCCTTGTTTGGGTTTTTAGAAAGAGTCAAAGTGACTGAATACTCAACAACAAAAATCTTCAGGACGGCCTGATTTCATGATATTGAAGGAGGGCGTTATGGCCTGGATGATGTTGATATTGGCGGGTATTTTTGAAGTCGTCTGGGCATATTCGATGAAGCTGTCCGATGGTTTTAGCAAGCTGACACCCAGTATCATCACCCTAATCTTTATGATTTTAAGTTTTGTGCTGTTGGCTTATGCCATGCGGACTTTGCCATTGGGCACAGCTTATACGATTTGGACGGGTATTGGTGCAGTCGGTTCATTTTTAGTGGGTGTTTTTGTGTTAGGCGAACCTGCTAGTGCTTTGCGTATGTTGGCAGCTGTTCTGATTATTTCAGGTTTAGTGCTGATGAAAATTTCATCCACATAATTGGGAGTGTGGTTGTTTGGTGTGTAAGCGCAATCACAGATCGGTTTGGGTTAAAAACAGGATGAGCTGATACCCAACCTGCTTGAGGAGAAAAAATAATGCAACTGGCATTTACAGAAATGGACACTCCTGTAGGCGTGCTTAAATTGGTGGCTCACGATCACGCATTGGTTGCGGTAATGTGGGATAACGAAGATCATAAACGGGTACGTTTAGCCAGTTTAGTTCGACAAGATGATCATCCAATTTTGCTCAAAACTCAGCAGCAACTCCAAGAGTATTTTGCAGGTCAGCGTCAGCAATTTGATGTGCCTCTTGATTTTGAAGGCACTGAATTTCAGAAGAAAGTCTGGCAGGCGTTATTAAGCATTCCTTTTGGGGAAACTCGTAGTTATAAGCAAATTGCCGAACAAGTTGGTAGTGTGAATGCGATGCGCGCCGTAGGTGCCGCAAATGGCAAAAATCCAATTTCGATTATTGCGCCGTGTCATCGGGTGGTGGGTGCAAGTGGAAAGTTGGTGGGCTTTGCAGGTGGCTTGGATAATAAAGCGATTTTGTTAAAGCTAGAACAAGACAACAAACAATAGCGCCAACTCTTTTGATATTGACGCTATTCGATTTAAATGAATTAAAACCTTTTCGGAATTTTCTGTCCATTCGGTACAGGCGTTTCCGCATTTTTAAGCACACCAAACAGCCAAGTTTCAGCATGTTGTACCGATTGTTTGAGTTGATCGCCTAATGCCAAGCGCCCTGCAATAAAACTTGCCAATGAACAGCCTGAACCGTGATATTCACCTTCAAGCCGTGGACAGCGGGTTTCTGAAACCATTTCATTGTTAATATACAGTGCATTACGAATATGATCAGGGGTATCTTCATGCCCACCTTTGACCAAAACGGCCTGCGCGCCCATTGCAAATAATTTAGCTGTTGCGCGTTCTAAATCATCTTCACCCGTTAAGGCACGTAATTCCACAGTATTTGGCGTGATTAAAGTCGCCAGTGGAATCAACTCGACAAATGCCTGAACCAAAGTCGCTTGATCACCTAAAGAACCACCACTATTGGCAACCAAAACAGGGTCAAGCACATATAAATAATCAGGATGTGCACGTAAAAAATCTGCCAGTGCTGCAATATTGTCAGTGGTGCCCAACATGCCCGACTTTACAACTTTAATGGGCAAATCATTCACCACCGCATTGGCTTGCGCCAATAACAATTCTTTAGACGTTGCTTCAAAGCCAAATACTTGCTGAGAGTTTTGAATGGTCAGTGCTGTGCAGGCAATCGCTGCATGTGCACCGCTATTGCCAACGGCTTCAATATCAGCCTGTAAACCAGCGCCACCCGAAGGGTCTAAACCAGAAAAACATAGTACTGTTGGTCGCACACACATATCCTTAATTGCTTCTATTTACGTTAGTATAGGCAACTTTGGAGTAACACTCGATAGTCATTTAGGCACATAGGCTGACATTGTGATAAAGAACCTTTTAATTGATTTAGATGGCACGCTGACCGACCCGAAAGAGGGCATTACCGCTTCTGCGCGTTATGGTTTGGCTAAGGTTGGACATCCTATTGCAGATACGGAAAATATTGATTGGATTATCGGGCCGCCCTTAAAAGCCTCTTTGGCAAAATTACTTCATGTAGATGTGCATGACGTATTGGCAGAGCAAGCCTTAGCAGGCTATCGAGAGCGTTTTGCTGCAACAGGCTTATTTGAAAATCATGTCTTTGAAGATGTTGCTGCAACATTGGCAGATTTAAAACAGCAAGGCTATCGACTGTTTTTAGCAACAGCCAAACCTGAAATTTATGCACGCCAAATTTTAGATCACTTCGATTTATTGCAATATTTTGAATATCCCTACGGTAGCGAACTAAATGGTGAGCGTACCAATAAAGCGGATTTAATTGCCTATATTTTGCAGCAAGAACAATTGCAACCTGAACAATGTTTAATGATTGGAGATCGTGAACACGATATTTTAGGTGCACGAGCCAATGGAGTCGATTGTGTTGCAGTCGAATACGGCTATGGTTCGGCTCAGGAGTTAGACTTGGCTGCACCAAAACATAGAATTCAGTGTTTTGCGCAAATTTTGTCGGTGCTTGAACAGTTATCTGGATGAGCGAGATGCTTACATCTGTTTGCATTTCTAGCGCAGTGTTATTGCAAAGATCGTGCTTCAATATTTAATTTGAATATTTAATTTTAATATTGAAAGAGGGTATGTGATGAAGATATTTAGTCAATCTATTGCAGTAGTAGCGGTTTCAATACTGATGACTGCATGTGCCAATCATGCTGCTACATCCATAACACCTACTGCGCAGGTCGAAATGTACACATCATTGCAACATCGACAGTGTGAGCCAGATTCAGGTTTAACCCTTACGGAAATTGTTCAGCGTTTACAGCAAGCACAGATTCAGGTGAAGCGGGCCAGTGTAGGTTCAGATGGGCGGATGTATGCACAGGTCTGTGGTGGTGCAGATGGAAAAATTGCTATTGTCACGATTCCTCAATCTCAGCAGAAACAAGCAGCGGCATTGGGCTTTCAGCCTTACTCACAAATACGTTGAATTAAAGCATAAGTGCTGTTTTTAGTTGTCACCCATAAAAAACCTCAGTTCTTTGCACTGAGGTTTTTTTACAACCGAATCAGGTTGAGATGTCAGGATACTTGGCGTTTCAAATTTTAGAACTGTGGTTTTACCACGACTAAAATTACAATCGCTAATAGCAGCACAGTCGGCATTTCATTGAAGAATCGCCAGAACTTGTGTGATTTATAATGCGCATTGCCAATCAGTTTTTGGCGGTAATAGCCACAAACCAAATGGTAAATCACCAATAAACCGACCAATGCTACTTTCAGGTAAAACCATAACGCATCGTGGTAATTGCGGGTCGCATCGCCCCAATCTACCAAAAAGTGTGCCGTGATGAGGGTGGCAATCATAGACGGCCACATAATCCCTCGGTACAACTTGCGCTCCATGATTTCAAAACGCTGATGGCTCAGTGTATCTTCACTCATGGCATGGTAAACATATAAACGTGGTAAGTAGAACAATGCAGCGAACCAGCAAACCACGGCAATAATATGTAATGCTTTTACCCATAAAAAAGCATCAGAAGGTGCATCCATCGACTATCCTATAGGAGATTATTCATCCCACTTCTTGAAAATAAGGCAGGCATTTACACCGCCAAAACCAAAACTGTTACTCATCACAGTATTCAATTTTGTGTCGCGTTTTTCAAGTACGATATCAAATGCTTTCGCGCCTTCATCAAGTTCAGTGACGTTGATGTTTGGTGCAATGAAGTCGTTTTGCATCATCAAGACAGAATAAATTGCTTCTTGAACGCCTGCAGCACCCAAGCTGTGACCAGTCATTGACTTCGTTGAGCTAAGAGCAGGCACTTTACCTTCACCAAACGCACGTTCCATGGCTTTCAATTCAGTCACGTCGCCTGCTGGAGTAGAAGTACCATGTGTGTTCACATAGTCAATTGCGTCTACACCGTGTTGTTTCGCTTCGTCTAAAGCCATCAAGATACAACGTGTTGCACCTTCACCGCTTGGTGCAACCATGTCTGCACCGTCAGAGTTTGCAGCATACGCAACCACTTCAGCTAAAATATTTGCACCACGTGCTTGTGCGTGTTCAAGTGATTCAAGAACCACGAAACCACCACCACCTGCAATGACGAAACCATCACGGTCTGCAGAGTACGGACGAGATGCTGTTTCTGGTGTGTCGTTGTATTTAGAACACAAAGCACCCATCGCATCAAACAATAAGCTTTGTGACCAGTGATCTTCTTCACCGCCACCTGCAAGCATTAAATCTTGTTTACCCAATTGAATTAGGTTGTAGGCATAACCAATTGCATCGGCAGAAGTTGCGCATGCACTGGTAATTGAGTGCGCAATACCTTGTAATTTGAACGCAACGCCCAAGTTTGCCGTAATCGTGTTCGACATATTACGTGGTACGAAGAATGGGCCAATTTTACGTGCGCCTTTTTCTTCAAGTAGCTCAATCATTTCTGCAACAGATGCAGTTGAGTTACCGCCTGAACCACCCGCGATACCGTAACGTGGGTTGCCTGCTAAATCTTCTTGCTTTAAGCCCGCATGTTCAATGGCATCTACTGCAGCGTTGTAAGCGTACATCGCACACACGCCCATAAAGCGTTTTAATTTACGGTCAATGTGGTCAAAGTTTTGTTCTGCTGCTGCACTTACGTGGCTTTTGAAATTAAGTTCAGCATAAGTTGGGTTGGAACGTGTTCCTGAAATACCGTTTTGTAAAGAATGAGTCACAGCTTCTAAAGTATTACCAATGCACGAGTTAATGCCCATGCCGGTGATTACAACACGTTTCATCTACAGATCCCTTTTATGGTGATAATGTTGAGCCGAACACCGTGACTGCCAAGCAATCGCTGATACGGTATGACTCATGTCTTACAATTGAGTTCATAATAGCAGAAAGAATTTTGAATTCTTATGGCAAATATGATGCCACTTTGCAGGGAAGATCAAACCGCAGTGAAGCGGCAAATGAGATGCAGGAAGCCAACCAAAAGATACACAATCATATTGAGATAAACTTAGACTACACCTAGTATCTACCCATAAATCATAGAAATTAAAAATGAGGAGTAAGAATGTCAGATTCCAAGAATAAACAATCAAGCGGATTCTTCTCGAATGCGATTGGGGTGGCTAAAAAGCTCAGCAGTACAGGCATCCATGTATTGCAGCAAGTTGCACCGGGTACTGTAGCGAAGGATGAGCACAGTGCAAAATCAGGGCAAATTATTGAAGGTCAGGCACGTAGCTTTAGTGCTTTTCAAGCGCGTCAATATGACAATCCTCAACACATGCTCAGACAGCATGTGCCTCAAGTTTCACGTCAGCTTTTAGGTCGTCACTATAACCGCGTCAATCAGGTGGCGAGTTTTGTGTCGCCCGATTTTTCCGACAAAATTTCAGATTACCTATTTGATCAGTTGAATAGTTTTACTTCCAATATCAGCTCTGTTGATGATGTGCTTGATCAGGCTGGCGTACGCGATTTAGAAGAATTGACTCAAGATGTAGATCGTTCTAAACGAATTAGTCAGGCACTTGCAGAACAAAATAAATGGATTGCATCACTGCAAGGCGCATTGACAGGTGCAACAGGAGTAATCGGTTCAACCATTGATGTGCCTGCATCTATTGTGATGTCTTTACGTACCATTTATCAGGTTGGGCGTGCCTACGGTTTTGAACTGAATAAAGACACTGAGCAAGAAATTGTTCAGTTTATTTTTAAACAAATTGATTTAGGCGTCATTGCAGAAAAGCAAGCAGTGTTGATGGGGCTAAAAACCTTATCTAATATGCTGCAAACTCATGATGTGCATCAATTACAAAATATGCTCGGTTCAAGCAATGATTATGAGGTATTAAAGAAATACTTCTTGAATGAGCAAGGTCAAGTCAAATGGCCGTGGTTGAATCATGTACCTAAGTTTTCCATGTTGAATAAACTCACGCCTGTAGCAACCGCATCGGTGAGTGCGGTATATAGCTGGAAATTAGTGGAAGATGTGCATCACAAGGCACAGCAAGTATTTTCCAATGCCCGTAGCTATTTAATTCAGCATAAAGACAGCAATTTATCAGCCATTCATGCGTATGAAAAATCGTTGGAATTGCTGGCACAGGCTGCGCCTAAACTCTTGGAGCAATTGAAGGGCAATGAAGCTAAACATGCGGAGCAAGATGAATTAGTAGCGGGGCAAGAGCGCGCGGAATCTGCGCCGTCAGATGCTTTAGTGCAAACCGTATCAGACCATGAAAGTATCCGAGCGGTAAAAGTGCAGAAAAAATCGGACAAAGTGGAAACAACTGCAGCACAACTCGATGAAAATATTCAGCAAGGTCTAGAAGAATTGGCAGATCAAATGCTAGAGCCACATGCTGAAGTTGCACCGCAAAAACCTGCTGTACCTGCAGAAAAAATTGATGAATATAGGCTGGAAGATGCTTTGGAGCCAGTGGAAGATTCAACTCAAGTGGCTGAAACTGTTTCGGAAAATCCAGTAACATCAAGCAAAGAAACTGCAAAGCAGGTTACAAAAAAGCCGAGAACTCGTACAAGTACTCGCAAGCCAAAAGCTGAATAAAAACAAGTGATAAGTAGAAATTTGGTTGGTATTTTAACTGCCTATGCTCTGTACACGACAAAAATAGATAACTCATTGAAATAATGTCACAATAATTGTTTTCTAACGACGAATACTATGACACATCTCAATGAGTTATATCTTATCTTAAACAAATCTCTAAAATGGAACAAGTCACATTTAAAGTGCTTTGCGCTCATCATGCTTGTGATTATTTTAAAGCAAACATGTAATCTTTCTTCTGCATCTAAAGCCTTGCCCATCAAGTGTTTACCACAATCATTTTATCGACGTATGCAGCGCTTCTTTGCAGGTCAGTATTTTGATTATCGTCAAATTTCTCAGTTGATTTTCAATATGTTTTCATTCGACCAAGTGCAACTGACTTTAGATAGAACCAATTGGAAATGGGGAAAACGAAATATTAATATCCTGATGCTCGCAATCGTTTATCGTGGAATAGCGATACCTATCCTTTGGACATTGCTTAATAAACGTGGAAATTCAGATACGAAAGAGCGTATTGCTTTGATTCAACGCTTTATAGCCATTTTTGGTAAAGACCGTATTGTGAATGTGTTCGCAGACAGAGAGTTTATCGGTGAGCAGTGGTTTACATGGTTAATTGA
>NZ_JACAXD010000028.1:0-40058 GCF_013391485.1 Acinetobacter sp. SwsAc5 | reverse complement strand
TCAAACGAACAAATAGAGCAGATAGAATTTGCACTCAACCATCGTCCTAGAAAAACACTAGGTTGGTATACACCGAGTGAAGTTATGGCTGGTTTTTATACTGTTGCACTTGCCGCTTGAATCCGCCATATAAAAAAACCTAGACTTTTCTAGGTTTTTTTATTAAAAATCAATCTATTCACCACCAAGTGAACATTCAAAATTGGTTTTTTCCACAGAACAACGAGCGCGTTTTAACACACTCATCATGGCAGGGTCATAAATACCGCGTTTGGTCATATCCATACGTCCATCACGTAGCATTTTTTGATATTTAGTTTTATCTTCTGCGCTCAAGTTCATTTTATATTTGGCTGGAATTTCACCTTCTAAACGATTAATCATACTCATCGCTTTAGGCAGATTTTTTACAAACCAATCTCGTGATTTTTGCCCAAAGCCCGCAGGGAATTGTTCAGGGCGAATCACAAAGTCTGCGGTCACTTGTAATACAGGGAAGTTAAACATCGCCCCGTTATTGCCTAAACCCTTGTAGATTTCTAAAGGTTTGTACGCATAGGCAGGCGCACCGACCATATCGACCTGACCATTGTTAAATTTCGCCACAAAGTTAGATACATCAGAAATGACAGCTTGCGCACCTACACGCTGCACCATAATTTTTTGTGCATCGTCATAGCCCAATACCGCAAACTTTTTCCCTGCTGCTTTTTCAATCGAGCTGATGTTCTTGTCGCGCACAAAAATAAAGGCCGAACCTAAAGGTGAAATACCCGCAACTTCATATTTCTTGCCACCTAAATTGGTAACCATTTTCGCTGCATTACGTTGATCTAAAGCAAAGCTGATGGCACGTTGTGCAATCGCATTACTTGGCGCACCACCTAAAGCATCAATCGAGCCTGCAAATTTATTGTATTGGCGAGCACGCATGGCGGTCATAAATACCCCATCACATTTGCCTGCTTTAAAATCATTGTCTGCGACAGCTTCATCCTGACGTGGAATTAAATTGACTTCTGCACCCCAGCCTTTTGCTGCTAGCGCCCACTCTTGTGCCATCTGAAAAGATTCACCTGACTTACCCAGTAAGTCAAAGACACATACATCTACTTTTGCTGCTTGCGCCTGAGCACTGAAACCGATCGCTGCGAATGCTGTCAATGTTGCGCTGACCCATATTTTTTTCATTGTTTCGATCCTTCTACAGATTTTTTTATTTTTGAGTGTCCGTACACGAAACAAATATTAAGCAAGTTCAAATTAAAAAAATAGAGCATTTACTCGAATTTCATCTGTCAATTCTGCCAAAACCTTATACTGCCTTATTTAAGCGATCATTTTTATTTCATAATTCACTTATATTTTATAGATTTAGATCAAAATAAAGATCATTTCCAACATGCACGTATTTTGTGCTTGTTTACAAAGTCATAAAAAAAGCCTGTTGTTAGATCATAATTTTTAAACATCACAAGAGAGATTTTTCGCAAATCACAAATAAAACTGGGCTTATTTTTGTTTTCTGGTGGGCTTCCATTAGAATATGCCCAACTTTTGTTGTGACCAGTAAACACCATGATTCAACTTGACCAAGTTTCTTTACGCCGCGGTGGACGTGTTTTATTTCAAAAAGCGTCTATGCAAATCCATCCAGGCTGGAAAGTCGGTCTTACAGGTGTCAATGGTGCAGGAAAATCCAGTTTATTTGCTGCGCTTTTAGGTAGTTTAACCCCAGACGAAGGTACGTTGAGCCGTCCGCAAGGCTGGACTGTGGCGCACATGGCACAGGAAGTTAAAGCATTGGATTTGCCTGCGATTGATTTTGTGCTGTCGGGTGATGAAGAATACTGGAACATTCAACAACAACTGCAACATCCTGAACAATTAAATAATGACCAACTTGCACATTTGCATGGTCGTTTTGATGAAATTCATGGCTATACCGCACCCGCCAAAGCCGCACAACTGATGGCAGGTTTAGGTTTTATGGAACATCAAAACAGCTTGGCGGTCAGTAGTTTTTCTGGTGGATGGCGCATGCGTTTAAATTTGGCGCGTACCTTAATGAGTCGCTCCGAATTATTATTACTGGACGAACCAACCAACCACTTAGACTTAGATGCAATTTTATGGTTAGAAGACTGGCTTAAAGCCTATGCGGGAACTTTGGTGCTGATTTCCCATGACCGTGATTTTTTAGATGCCATTACCGATCATATTTTACATATTGAAAATAGTGAACTGACTTTATATACAGGCAATTATTCAACCTTTGAAACCACACGCAGTGAACGCTTAGCACAACATCAACAAGCGTATGAAAAACAATTAGAAACCCGTGCACATTTACAAAAATATATTGATCGTTTTAAAGCCAAAGCCACCAAAGCACGGCAGGCACAAAGCCGTATCAAGCAATTGGAACGCATGCAATTGCTTGCCCCTGCGCATGTAGATACACCATTTACCTTTAGTTTCCGTGAACCGACCAAAATGAGCTCACCCTTACTGACCTTGGAACAAGTCAGCATTGGTTATGCAGACAAAGTGATTGCCAGCAAAATTAACCTACAAATTACCCCGACCAGTCGTATTGGTTTATTGGGGATGAACGGCGCAGGTAAATCGACCTTAATTAAATCCTTAGTGGGTGAATTGGCGTTATTGGCAGGTACTCGCAAAGCCTCAGAATTACTCAATATTGGCTATTTTGCACAGCATCAAATGGATGCTTTGGATGATAGCGCCAGCCCGATGCTACAACTGGCACGCATTGCCGATAAAAAAATCAGCGAAGCCACTTTACGCGCCTTTTTAGGCAGTTTTGGTTTTAGTGGCGAACGTATGGACACGCCTTGTGAAAGTTTTTCAGGAGGTGAACGTGCACGTTTGGCTTTGGCTTTAATTGTCTGGCAACGTCCTAACGTACTGATTCTGGACGAACCGACCAACCATTTAGACTTAGATATGCGACATGCCTTAACCATGGCATTACAGGATTATGAAGGTGCAGTGGTATTGGTGTCACACGAACGTCAATTAATTGCCAGTGTCTGCGATGACTTACTCTTGGTTCATGCAGGACAATGCACAGAATTTGAAGGCGATTTACAAGATTATGCCCAATGGTTACGCCAAGCTCGTGCAGACATGCTTAAGCAAGGTACATCCAACACAGCTCCATCCAATCCAAGTCCAGTGGTTGAGAACAAGACTAACCTAGTCAAAGTAGATAAAGAAGCTCAACGCAAACTGGCAGCACAACGCCGTGAACAAACTCGCCCTATTCGTAAAAATATTGAAAAATACGAAGCGCAAATTGAAAAAATTCAACCGCGTCTGACTGAAATTGAAACCGAACTGGCAGATCCTGCCCTATATGATGCCAACCGTAAAGATGATTTACTCAAACTCATGAATGAACAAAATGATCTGAAAACCAAATTGGCACAGGCAGAAGAACACATGCTTGAATTGATGATGGAATTGGAAGAACTCGAAAGCAGTTTTGAATAACCATATCGATGAGATTTAACCCTATACAAAATAGGGTTAAATCTCATCATATTTCGTAGAATATGCATTGTGTATGTTCCATACTTATAAGACACATTCGTAATAGTTTTAATCTTTAGTTTATCTTCACAATAACCACGCAAAGAAATTTAAGTCACTCTCTGCGTTTGTTTATTTTTTCTTATCAATCTTGCACCACAGCATAGTTGTATGACACCCCCCACCCTGAATAAAAGTAAGACAACATAGCTACCAAGCAAGAAGTTTTGAATTTAAAACTCAGTGTGATTTTTAAATTCAAAATCTACAATTTAAATTTAAAAGCAAAAAACTTAGTTATCCACAACTCAAACTAACTGTTATTTTAAATTCAAAACTCTAATTAAAGCCAAATCAATCCATTCTTTCATGGTTATTTTGAGTCATTGAATCTCAGTGATTCACAGAAAATCGCTGCTACTCGGCAGTAATTTTTGCTTTGCTAATACATAATTCTTGTATTTTCCAGCCCTGAATATAGCGCCAGATTTCTTGAATATACCCTTGATCATCCGCCAAACCAATTTGAATCCGACAGTTAACCTGCTCACGATCAAACTCATATTCTTCTAATTCAACATTCGGTTTGATCGGTTTCCAGACACCATTATTCACTGCATGCTGAATGTTGGCATAACGTGTTTCACGATTTTCCACACGTGATTCTGCCGTATAAACGACTTTAAAATCTTCATCTTCATAGTGTGCTAACAGCTCCACATTGCCAGTAAAAAAAGCATTCACCCATGCATCACGTGCTTGTTCTAATTGATTATCCATCTTAATGATTCTCCTCTATTTTTGGCTTAATGTAGCTCAGCATGACAGAACAATAAGTCAGTTTTATAAAAGTTATTTGGATGAATCACGACAACAACAAAAGCCAAACATAAAAAAGCACTCCGTAGAGTGCTTATGGTTATGCGGATGATTTGGACGAATTAAGCGTCAATATCTGCATTTAAGGCATTTTCTTCAATAAAGGCACGACGTGGTTCTACATCATCGCCCATTAAGCAAGAGAACATGCGGTCTGCTTCAATGGCATCATCAATGGTGACTTGCAACATATTGCGGTTTTCTGGGTCCATCGTGGTTTCCCAAAGTTGTTCCGCATTCATCTCACCCAAACCTTTATAGCGCTGAATCATCATGCCGCGACGCGAGTCCTGCAAAATGTGTTGCCACACTTGATGGAAATTGTTGACCGTAATTTTACGTTCGCCTTTTTCCAAATACGCACCTTCTTCAAGCAGCGTAAACCAGCTTTTTGAATTTTTCAGCAAACGTGCATATTCAGCTGAACCCAGCAAACCTGTGTCTAGCAAATAGGTATGTGGCAAGTTGTGCACATATACCGTGATTCGTGGCCAATACGTTGCAGATTTTTGACCATCCGCATCTTCTTTTTCAAACTGTTCGATGCTTAATTCAGGACGCAAACTTGGTTGTAATCGTTCAATGCTTTGACGTAATTGCTCGCCCCATTGTTGTACATACGCCTGATCTGCTGCTTGATCAATTTTAAAGGCATCTAATTCTAATAAACCATCCAACAGACTTGCAGGATAACGCAGCGTTAAACGGCTCAAACTCTTTTGTGAAGTTTGATAATCAGCAATGACTTTGGCTAAAGCCTCACCACGAATTGCAGGTGCATCAGCACTCACATGCAGCTCCAATTCATCAATCGCATTAGAAATTAAATAGGTTTCTAAAGCATCGTTATCTTTGATGTATTGTTCCTGCTTGCCTTTTTTCAGCTTATACAATGGTGGCTGTGCGATATAAATATGACCACGCTCAACCAATTCTGGCATTTGACGGAAGAAGAAGGTCAATAGCAAGGTACGAATGTGTGAACCATCTACGTCAGCATCGGTCATGATGATGATTTTGTGATAACGCAGTTTGTCTGGGTTATATTCTTCACGACCAATACCACAGCCCAAAGCGGTAATTAAAGTACCTACTTCTGCCGATGAAATCATCTTGTCAAAACGGGCACGTTCCACGTTCAGGATTTTACCTTTCAGTGGCAAAATTGCCTGCATTTTACGGTTACGACCTTGTTTAGCCGAACCACCTGCAGAGTCACCCTCGACTAGATATAATTCAGATAATGCAGGGTCTTTTTCCTGACAGTCAGCCAATTTACCAGGCAAACCTGCAATATCCAAAGCACTCTTGCGGCGCGTCATTTCACGGGCTTTACGCGCCGCATCACGGGCACGCGCTGCATCAATAATTTTACCCGCAATGGATTTTGCCGCTTGTGGATTTTCCAATAAATATTCAGAGAAAGATTTATTCATGGCCTGCTCAACAGCAGGTTTCACTTCACTCGATACCAATTTTTCTTTGGTCTGTGATGAGAATTTTGGATCTGGCACTTTGACCGACACAATCGCGGTTAAACCTTCACGCGCATCATCACCCGACACCACGACTTTTTCTTTTTTCAGGATATTTTCGCTTTCCATGTAGTTGTTTAACCCACGGGTTAGCGCAGCACGGAAGCCTGCCAAGTGCGTTCCACCGTCTTTTTGTGGAATGTTATTGGTAAAGCAACGTACGTTTTCCTGATAGGAATCATTCCACTGCAAAGCAACTTCTACGGTAATTCCGTTTTCAGCCTGTGTCGTGAAATGGAAAATTTCATTCAGATGGGTTTTGCCTGCATTGATATATTTCACAAATTCAGACAAACCACCTTCATAGTCAAAAATATGTTCTAAATTGACACGTTCATCACGCAATACAATACGCACGCCCGCGTTTAAGAAAGACAATTCACGCAATCGGCGTGCCAAAATATCCACATTAAAAATGGTTTGGCTAAAGGTTTCAGCACTTGGCCAAAAACGCACAGTCGTACCTGATTGCTCAGTGTCGCCCACTACTTTTAAAGGATATTGTGGATCACCATGGCGGTATTCCTGTTGGTGAATTTGACCCGCGCGTTTAATCGTTAATTCAAGTTTACTCGATAAAGCATTGACCACCGACACACCAACGCCGTGCAAACCGCCCGACACTTTATAACTGTTGTCATCAAACTTACCACCTGCGTGCAGAATGGTCAGAATGACCTCTGCTGCAGAGACACCTTCTTCAGGGTGAATATCGGTTGGGATACCACGACCATTGTCAGATACGCTGACAGATTCATCTTCATGGATAGTCACCAAAATTTCATCACAATGACCCGCCAAAGCTTCATCAATAGCGTTATCGACTACCTCGAACACCATGTGATGCAAACCTGTACCATCATCTGTATCACCGATATACATGCCTGGGCGTTTACGAACAGCATCTAGGCCACGCAATACTTTGATACTAGAGGAATCATAAGCCTTTTCATTGGTTTGTTCTGTAGTAGAGACAGATTGATCTTCTGAACTCATGGTTTCTCCCTAGTGAAAAATAGGTCTATCCAAAGATAAAAAAATTATTGCTCAACAGCCTGCACCGTTCCGTGATCGACCTGAAATAAGCGATAAGGAATCGACAACGCTTGTAAGTGTTGTTGCACGGATTGATGATCTAAAGTGGTAATAAAAACTTGACTACCCAATTGGCTTAATCGTTCAATTAAACGTTGTTGTGCGCTTAAATCTAATTCTGCTGTCAGATCATCTAATAATACCACAGTTTCCTTATTAGACGCATGCAGCATTGCAATCTGTGACAGTTTTAATGCCATAATCAATAGCTTTTTCTGCCCACGTGACAGCACCACATCGGCATCACCCATTGGGGTTTTTAAGCGTAAATCGGCGCGGTGTGGCCCATATTCGGTATAGCGACGTTCCACATCTTTTTGATGATAATTGCACAGATCATTCAACAAGCCTGTTTCGGTATGAAAGCCTGCGCTGTATTCCAGACTAATGTGTAAATCAGGCAATAAATACTGTAAATCTTGTGCAAAAAATTGCTGCCATTGTTCCACCGTTCCCAAACGCTGCCGATGCAAAATCTCACCATAATCACTGAGCATTTTGTTCCACGGTTCCAAGTCCGACAGACTTAAATGTCGCTGTGATTTAAGCAAACTATTACGTTGTTTTAAGGCACGTGAATAATATTGCCAAGCGTGATAAAACTCTGGTTCCACGTGGAACATCAACCAGTCCAACAGTTGCCGTCGTGGTTTTGCACCATGGTCAATAATATCGGTACTGAGTGGATCAATATGTTGTAAAGGCAGAATTTTAGCCAATTGCCCTTGGGTCGCAACAGGGTCGCCATTGACCTTAATCATCTGCTCACCCGATGCCATTTTTTGCATGCCAATTTTTTCAGTCAATGACTGAGCAAATACAATCGCATCTTGGCTACTGTTCTGAATGTAATTTTTAGGAATATGGGTGCGAAAAGAACGCCCTGTCGCCAATAAATGAATCGCTTCTAAAATCGAGGTTTTACCCGAACCATTTTGCCCATAAAAGACGTTAAACGGCTGCAACTCATGAAGTGCAACCGCTTTTAAGTTCCGAACACGCTCGATATGTAAACGCGTAATATGCATGATTCAGCTAGATTTAATCTTGAAATAAACCGCTCACTTAAACACGCATTGGCATCACAACATAGGTTTGATCTTGATGTGCTGGATCTTGTACCAATACCGATTGATTGGCTTCGGTCATGGTCATCGATACATCATCGCCATCCAATGCCCCTAATACGTCCAATAAATACTGTGCGTTAAATGACATTTCTAACGGCGAATCGGCATATTGAATCGCTAAATCTTCAATTGCTTCATCTTGTTCTGGGTTATTGGCACGTAATTGCAAGGTGTCCGCACTAAAATTCAGGAATACGCCACGCAATTTTTCATTACTTAAAATCGCCACACGCTGTAAAGATTGTTTAAATACATCATGCGCGATCAGCACGTTTTTATCACCACCACGTGGAATCACACGGCGATAATCTGGGAACTTACCATCAATTAATTTAGTGGTAAAACGCACGGTAATTTCTGCTTGTTCTTTGTCACGGCTTGGGGTGCGAATGGTCACATTCAGCAATTCACGCCCAATTAAAAGTGCCAGTTGTTCATCTTCAATGCTCAGCAAACGCTGCAATTCAGCCACAGCTTTACGCGGCACAATGGCTTGAATTAATTGAGTAGCTGTCGAAGATGCCGCTGTTTCACACAAGGCCAAACGGTGACCATCTGTGGTCACAGCACGTAATTGGTTTTCATCAATTTCTAACAAAGTACCCGTTAAATAAAAGCGTACATCCTGCACTGCCATCGCAAACGCAGTTTTTTCAAACAAACGCTTCAGCTCACGCTCAGTAACCGTCACTTGCGTACCTTGAGCATTTTCTGTAGCCAATAATGGATAATCTTCCGCAGGCAAAGTACCTAATACAAAGCGGCTATTGCCCGATTTTAAAATACAGCGCTGATCTTCAGTGATTTGCAAATCAATCAAAGCTGCGCTTGGTAAAGATTTACAAATATCCATCAGTTTACGTGCAGGCACTGTAGTTTCCCCTGCCTGTAAACATGCCCCTTCAGTCAGATTCGTACTGGCAACCAATTCCACTTCCAAGTCCGAACCAGTAATGGTTAAGGCTTGCTCAGTCACCTGAACTTTGACATTGGATAAAATATTTAAGGTATGGCGACGTTCAACCGCTCCTACGACATGTGACAGAACATTCAGTAAGCTTTCTTTCGCGATTTTTAAACGCACGGTACATTCCTCTAACAACTGAAGATTGGAGTATAAAATAGGTTTTTTAGCAGTGTACTATGCGGCAAAAGCTGCCGCATGGCAAGAACAGAATTTGAGCAAATTCGGTCAACTTTGCAACAATCGTTGCAGGTTTTTATAGTCTTCGTTAAAGATCGGATCTTCTTCGCGCAGGCTTTGTACTTTTTCGCAGGCATGCATCACGGTACTGTGATCACGGCCACCAAATGCCATACCAATTTCAGGGAAACTATCGCCTGTCAGCTCACGTGCCAAGCCCATTGCCAACTGACGTGGACGCGCATAAATACGGGTACGTTTTGGCCCCACCAATTCTTTGAGCGGAATACGGAAATATTCACTCACGACTCGCTGAATATTTTCGGTACTGATGGTACGTGCGCGAATTGCCAAGACATCTTTTAAAGATTCACGTACCACATCTAGATCGATTGGGGTGCCTTTAAAACGGGAAATTGCCACCACTTTATTGAGTGCACCTTCAAGTTCACGCACATTAGCCACCACTTGCTGGGCAATAAATAAAGCACAGTTACGTGGTAAATCTACGGCGCTGCTTTCAGCTTTCTTTAATAAAATTTCAATTCGGGTTTCAATATCTGGCGGTTCTACCCCGACTGATAAGCCCCAAGAAAAACGTGACACCAAACGTGCATCCAATTCGGTTAATTCTTTTGGATAACGGTCTGAAGTCAAAATAATCTGTTTAGATTCATCCAATAAAGCGTTAAAGGTATAGAAAAACTCCACCAAACTGGCTTCTTTACCTGCCAATAAGTGAATGTCATCCACCAATAACAAATCTAAAGAGCGGCAGTTTTTCTTAAATTCTTCAACCTTACCCTGCTGCAAAGAGCTGACAAAATCCTGCACAAAACTTTCTGCAGTCATGTACATCACCCGTGCATTCGGTTTGGCTTGCAACAAAGCATTGCCCACCGCTTGCATCAAGTGAGTTTTACCCAAACCTGTTGGGCCATACAAAAATAATGGGTTGTGCTGTGAAGCCCCCAATTGGGTCAATACCTTGCGACAGGTTTCCGCAGCCATTTGGTTAGAACGACCTTCCACAAATAAGGAAAAGGTAAATAACGGATTGAGTTGGCGTTTACGGCTTTTTGCAGAACTTTCTTCTTTTTCACGTTTAGGCTTGGCCACAGGCGCAGGGCTAGATTCCAGCGCAGCAGTAGTGGTAGCAGGTTGTTCACTGGCCGATAAAATTGCACCTGGACGCGAATCGACTAAAATTTCGACCTTACGCACGCGTCCCTCAGACAACTGCTCTGCCAAAATAGTAATCAATTCCAGATGATGTTCTTGAATGTAACGCGTCCAATAAGGATTAGGCGCATAAAGTTTTAATGTATCTTCAACTTCTTCTGCCACCAATGGGCGAATCCACATTGTAAAGACATTTCCAGAGAGCTCTTGTCGCAAGCGATTTAAGCAGTCCGTCCAAAGCATGTGAAACCCCTATCTAATCCATTTTTAAATTTAAAACTTCTCTCGACCGCCTGAGCGGGTCGCCATTCTAACCAAGTTATCCACATCTGTCATGACAAAATCAGCAAAATTGCTCAAAAAAGGAATCATTAAACCTGAATTTAAATTTGAAACGTGGTGTGGATAAGTTTATCCGCAAGGTGTGGATAAAATATAGCACAAAGTTATCCACATAGTATTAAAATTATAGAAACACAGATATCCACAATTCAAAATTTTGTTTTATAAAAGAAAAAGTGGGTTTTCAACAGAAAAATGCGTCCCTAATAGTAATAAATTTAAATTTATAAATTTGAATTTATTTATAAGAAACGTTGCAACTGTGGATAATTCAATCTGAGTTTAAATTTAAATTCAAAACCGAAAATTTTAAAATTAAACAGAATAAGCTTGTGGATAATTATGTGAATAATACTGTTAATAACTTATTAGTCAAGCATAAACAATTGCTTATCTTGTGTATACTTTAATTTGTATGATCAACCAGTCAATTGAGCGAAAACTTGTTAAAAAGAAAAATTTAGGCTTATTTTGCAAGAAACCGTGTTTTTCATTGACAGCTCAAGCAATGAGCACTAAAATCGCGGACCTTTATAGAAAGATCATTTTTGGAGTTTCGATATGAAACGTACATTTCAACCATCTGAATTAAAGCGTAAGCGCGTTCATGGTTTCCGTGCTCGTATGGCTACTAAAGCTGGTCGTCAAGTATTGGCTCGCCGTCGTGCAAAAGGTCGTCACAGCTTAACTGTTTAATACAGTCACGCTGAACCGACTCTTGGGTGTTATGACAACACTTTATGGCTTCAGCACAGAGTTGAGATTACGCTGTGCTGCCGATTATAAAGGTGTGTTTGATGGTGCGCTTTTTAAAGTGCATCAACCCCATTTCTTATTTCTTGCAAAACATTCCGAACTGCCGAATAGCCGTTTGGGTCTTGTCGTTGCAAAAAAGAAAGTGCGTCGTGCACACGAACGAAATCGAGTAAAACGACTTGCTCGCGAAAGTTTTCGCTTACACCAACAGCAATTAAATGACTTAGATATTGTGGTAATGCCCAAAGTTGGGGTAGATACGGTATCTAATGCGGAATTGCATCAGCAATTACAATTTGCTTGGCAGAAGTTACAACGTCTCGCCAAAAAGCATTCAAAAATAGCTCCCTCCCCACAAAAGTAGAGATGGCCAATGGTACGTTTACTGCATTGGTTGATACGTTTCTATCAGATCGCGATTAGTCCTTTATTGGGACCACGCTGTCGCTATATTCCAACATGTTCTCAATATTCTTTGGAAGCAGTCCATACGCATGGTGCTGTACGTGGTGTGTGGCTGGCTACAAAACGTATTTGTCGTTGTCATCCGTGGGGTGGTGCGGGCTATGATCCGGTGCCGCCAAAAGTCATTCGTTTTATTTCATTTCAGCAAATAGATTCTCAAACGCATCACATTACTGTACCCTTTCGTGATCGTTTATTGAACCAAAATCACTCTAACCACTTGGGGTAATAGATATGCAACAATGGGCCAGGTTTGCAATTCTCGGGGCCATGTTTGTCGTCGCATATTTGCTCATTTTGGCGTGGCAAAAAGATTATGGAAATGCTGAAACAGCACCGCAGCAAAAAACTGCCGTTGTTTCACATGAAGTGTCTGCAGATTTGCCGAATGCCCAAACGGCTACAGCAGCTTCTGATGTACCGCAAGCAAATATTCCTGCACAGCAAACAACCGATGCCACAGCACCTGTAAGTCAGCAGCTTATTTCAGTACAAACTGACCTTTATCATCTTTGGATCAATCCGAAAGGTGGTGATATTGTTCGTGTTGAATTACTCAATCATGACAAAAATAAAGACAGTGACGATCCTTTCGTCATGCTGGAAAGCGATGCTAAGCGCACCTATGTCGCGCAATCTGGGTTAATCGGGCTGAATGGTCCAGACAGTAGCCGTAATGGCCGCCCAAGCTATGAAATTGAAAAATCGACTTATAGCTTAGCCGATGCCAAAGAAAGCAAAAATAAAGCGGGTGAAACAGTTAAAACTTTAACTGTCCCAATGGTATATAAAACTGCCGATGGTGTAGAAATCATTAAAACCTTTAGTTTTACTGAAGGTGAATATCCTGTGCTGGTGAATCACAAAGTGATTAACCGCAGCAGCCAAAACTGGCAAGGTCAGATGTTTGGTCAGTTGAAACGTGATAATTCAGATGATCCAGGCAAGTCAGATCAAGGTATTTTTACCTTGGGTACTTTCCTTGGCGGCGCATGGGGAACACCTGAAGAACACTACAACAAGTTGAAATTTGACAATTTTAATGACGAAAAATTGAATGTCGATGCAACAGGTGGTTGGGTGGCCGTGGTTCAGCACTATTTCGTGAGTGCATGGGTTCCAGGGCAGTTAAAATTGACGCAGGCCGATGGTCAACCGTATGCAGCGAAGTTGGAATCACGTAAATCTAGCGATGAAATGAACATCATTGGTTTTACCTCGCCAACCATTAATGTCCCTGCAGGTACGGTGGCAGAAGTTGATGCGACCTTCTACTCTGGTCCAAAAATTCAGTCTGAATTGAAAGATTTGGCGACAGGTTTGAACCAAACTGTGGATTATGGCTGGTTATGGCCAATTGCAAAATTATTGTTTATTGGTTTGCAATTCTTCCATGGTTTAGTGGGCAACTGGGGTTGGTCAATCATCTTATTAACCGTTCTTGTCAAACTGATTCTTTGGCCGTTATCGTCTAAGAGCTATCGTTCTATGGCGAAAATGCGTGTGATTGCACCAGAAATGCAGCGCATGAAAGAAGAATTTGGCGAAGACCGTATGCGTTTCTCGCAAGAAATGATGGCACTTTATAAACGTGAACAAGTGAATCCACTGTCAGGTTGTTTGCCATTGTTACTACAAATGCCAATTTTCCTTGCCTTGTACTGGGTATTGATGGAATCGGTAGAGTTACGCCATGCACCGTGGTTAGGTTGGATTCAAGACTTATCGGCAATGGACCCTTGGTTTATCTTGCCATTGTTGATGGGTGTGACCATGTATGTTCAACAAATGTTGAACCCACAGCCAACAGATCCAATGCAGGCAAAAATCTTCCGCATTATGCCTGTGGTATTTACCGTATTCTTATTGTTCTTCCCTGCAGGTCTAGTTCTGTACTGGATTGTCAACAACTTGATTACGATTTTGCAGCAAAGCTTGATCAACAAAAGTGTTGAAAAAGACCGCGCTAAACGAGAAGAGGCAACTCCAGTCAATTAAGTATGGCTGAGCTGCTGAATAAATCCGCTTAAGATGGTAATCTTAGGCGGATTTTTCTTTGCATATATTTTGAAAGTTTTAGGTGAATTTTATGTATAACCGCAGCACCATTGCCGCAATCGCGACTCCACCTGGCCGTGGTGGTGTGGGGGTGATTCGCCTGTCGGGACCAAAAGCCTATGCGATTGCCGCAGCCTTGACCCAAAAAGACTTACCCAAAGCACGTTACGCAGGTTTTCGCCAGTTTTACGATGCAGCCAATGAAGTCATGGATGAAGGTTTGGTGATTTGTTTCCCAAATCCTCATTCATTTACTGGCGAAGATGTGGTGGAACTACAAGGGCATGGTGGCCCAGTGATTCAAAATGCTTTATTGGCACGTTTACTGGAACTCGGTGCAACGGCTGCCAAAGCGGGTGAATTTTCGATGCGCGCCTTTGAAAATGGCAAGCTAGATTTGGTACAGGCCGAAGCCATTGCCGATTTAATTGATGCCACTTCACAAGCCGCTGCGCGTTCTGCAGTGCGTTCCCTTCAAGGGGCTTTTTCCACCAAAGTGAATACTGTGCTAGAACAGTTAATTCATTTACGTTTGCATGTTGAAGCTGCTATTGATTTTCCTGAAGAAGAAATTGACTTTTTGGCCGATGGGAAAATCCTTAATTTGCTAGATGAAGTGGCTACTTCAGTGACTGCTGTGCAACAATCTGCGCGTCAGGGACAATTGTTGCGTGAAGGTCTGCAGGTGGTGATTGCGGGCAAACCGAATGCAGGTAAATCTTCCTTACTCAATGCCTTGGCGGGTATTGAACGTGCGATTGTGACCGATATTGCAGGGACTACTCGTGACGTATTGCATGAAAAAATTACCCTGAATGGCTTACCAATTACCCTGACCGATACCGCAGGCTTGCGTGAAACAGGGGATATTGTGGAACAGGAAGGGATTCGCCGTGCGATTAAAGAAATTGAACAGGCAGATTTATTGTTATTGGTCTATGACTTGAGCCAAAACGAAGATCCGTTGCAATTGGCACAGCATTATTTTGCGGAACATATTGAACCGAAGCGTTTGATGTTGATTGGCAATAAATGTGATTTAACTGGTGTACAAGCTACAATTTCAGATTTTAAAGGGTTTAGACATATTACTGTGTCGGCCAAACAAGAAACAGGTGTTCAATCGCTCATAGAGGCGATTACAGCGCATGCAGGCTTTCAGCCTGAAGAAGATACCTTTATTGCACGTACCCGTCATTTAGACGCAATGAAGCGCACGCAGCAGTATTTGGCTGAAGCACGTGAGCAGTTGGTGGTCTATCATGCGGGGGAATTAGTAGCCGAGTCGTTACGTCTTGCACAGAATGCTTTGGGTGAGATCACTGGTGATTTTTCTGCAGATGATTTGTTGGGCAAGATTTTTGGATCGTTTTGTATTGGGAAATGATTTTTAGCGATTACTTCCTGATTTGATACAAAAATAGCATTAAGTTTGAGTGGCTTAGTGCTTTTTTATTATCCTATTTGGGGTGATCTGCTACTAAAAATCAGCCTATTCGTTAATGTTTAGTTTCTCATTCGGCACAAGCCCGATCTAACTTATGTCATGTTTAAACATTTCAATTTACCTTTATGAAAACCCATCAATAATCACGCAAGTCTTTTTAAACCGCAGCATTTAAAGCTATGATGAGAAAATAATCAAAGATTGGCGCTCAATTCAATCCTAAATGCACGAGATGAAATCTCTGATGGAGGTTTTTTGGATGTTTGAACTGGCTTTTTTACGTGAAATACTCATTTCTTCGGTTCATTTTCTGCAATTGTCACTCGAAGCCATTTCTGTGATTTGTGTGGTGATTGGTCTAGTTAAAACTTTATGGGTGCTGGTTCGGTTAAAATCGGGGCGTACTGCACGTTATTGTTTTGGGGATTGGCTTGCGACGGCACTTGAATTTCAGTTGGCTGCAGATATTTTAGCCACCACAGTAGATCCAGATTTAGATAGCCTAATTAAACTGGCGATCATTGCAGTGATTCGAACCTTTTTGAATTACTTCCTAACCAAAGAATTAGAGCATCAAACCATCAATGAAAAATAATGGCTATTGAGTTTGAGATCAAAATAGAAGACATAGTCCCATTCATCTACAAGGTTTGAATATTTGAATAAACTCAGCTGATCCAAACCTTGTCCTGATTTTAGTTTGTCGTTTAGATGAAACTTCATCCTAAAACAGGTTTGTTCTGCAACTGGCGATACCAAATAATGATGTAGCCACACAGTAAGCAGATGGCTGCACAAAAGCTAAGTACGGCGGTGGTTAAACCGAAATGATCGGCCAGATAACCGACTGCAATAATTGGCAGAATCGTGCCTAAATAGCCCACAAATAAATAGGTCGACATCACTGCAGCACGATTCTGCAGATTGGTCATGGCATGAATTAAACCAAAAGCGCCAATCAATGCCAACCCGTGTCCTATGCCTAGCAGCACATCACTCACAAAAAATAGAAAACTCCAGTGTAAATACATGCATAAACCGAGTACCAATAAACTCAATAACAGCAAATACAGCCCATGATTTAGACATTTTTGTGCAGGAATGGCTTTGGAAAAATACTGCACCAGCGCTGAAATCAGCAAAATACAGGTGATAGCCAAACCACTGACCAAAGGCCCGTGCCACGGAATAATCACTTGCACAAAAGAGGGAGAGAGCGAAGCAAATAAACTAAAGGCAGCAAAGGCACAGAATGCGGTTAAACCTGTAATATAAAATTCTGCATGAAAGCGTGGTTCTGGGCGTTCTAATTTTGGGGCAATCGAGAAGGCTTGTGGCGTAAATTCAGGCGGTGCTAAACGTAACAATCCAATAAAACACAGTACTGCACCCAAAATGACAGGAATATATGGACTAAACAAAGGCGCTGCTGAAAATTGTGCCACACCACCACCGAGCAAAGGACCTAAGCCAAACCCGACTGCGGTAATGACTGAACTGAGCTGTGGCGCATGTGCTTTATGTGATTCGGGGATACTCCACATTAAGCCAATTAACGCCGATGTAGTCATAAGACCTGAAGCAATTCCAATCACAAAACGCCCCAAAGCAAGCCAAAGTGCATTGGTGGCAAACATCGACAGAATCAGTCCGAGGGTGATGATCACTAAACCCAATTCTAAGGTTTTTAAGAAGCCGATACTGTTGCTGGTACGCCCTAAAAAGAGCAAGGTAGCCAAACAACCGAGCATATACGCCACAAAAATAAAGGTGATATGGCTGGGTAAAAGCTGCCACAATTCCTGATAAATTGGATACAGCGGGCTTGCAAGTGCCGTGCCCATGGTGCCAATAATCAGGGCGAGGCTGATCATCACGAAAGGATGCCAAGATTGAGATTGAGTCATAAAAAACTCGATTGATGGCTAAACTGTTGAGTTTAGTCTCATATAGTGAGAAATATCACTCAGTGTAAAGACAAGCCTTGAATCTGGTCAAGCCTATTTGTGTTTAAGCATAGCGTTTTAGCAGTTTCATAAACTCTTCCAGTTCATGTTCATCAATCGCGCATTGATCACCAATCACATGATGACGCAAATGCGATTCGATTAACTCATTCATCAAACCATTGACCGCACCTTTAATAGCTGCGACTTGTTGTAAAACTTCAATACAGCCATGATCAGGATTGTGAAGTGCTTGTTCCACTGCCCCAATTTGCCCTTGTAGACGTTTGACGCGATTTAAAATTTTCTTATCTGTATGTAAATGACCCAACACATCACCTCAATTTCTATATACTCTAGGAGAGTATATTTAACAATGATTTCCCATTATGCGTCAGCAACACTCTCATCGTATCCATCCACATCAATTCGATCAAGGCAATCCGCTGGCGCAGAAAAAAATATTATATGCGGCTTTGCTGACGGCTGTCATGATGTTCTTGGAAATCTTGGGTGGTTGGATTTTTCATTCCATGGCTTTGCTAGCGGATGGCTGGCACATGAGCTCACACATGCTGGCGCTAGGCTTGGCTTATTTTGCCTATCGGGCAGCACGTCATTATGCAGCAGATACACGGTTTAGTTTTGGTACATGGAAAATTGAAATTTTAGCTGGCTATAGCAGCGCCATTTTATTGTTGGTGGTGGCTGCATTTATGGCAATTCACTCTATCGAGCGTTTATTTTTTCCTGTCGATATTCAGTATAACCAAGCCATCCCAATTGCAATTTTAGGGTTATTGGTCAATTTGATTTGTGCATGGTTATTACATGAAGATGATCACCATCACCATCACCATCACCATCACCATCACCATCACCATCACCATCACCATCACCATCATGAGCATACGCATGACAGCCATGACCTGAATCAAAAAGCCGCCTTTATGCATGTGGTGGCAGATGCGGTGACTTCAATTTTTGCGATTATTGCTTTAATTGCGGGTAAATATTGGGGCTGGGATTTTCTAGATGCACTGTTAGGTATTGTTGGTTCAATTTTAGTGGCGCGTTGGGCGATAGGTTTGATGCAGGAAACAGGGAAAACATTGCTGGATGCAGAAATGGATCATCCTGTGGTGGATGAAATTCGTGAAGTGATTGCAGAGTTACCAGTCAGTGTGATGATCACAGACTTGCATGTTTGGAAAGTCGGACAGGGTAAATTTTCCTGTATTTTGGCATTGGAAACCGCACACGATTTAGACGCAGATCAAGTCCGCACCGCCCTCGCCATTCATGAAGAAATTGTGCATATTTCAGTAGAAATTAATCCGCCATCAGGCTTGAATGTTCCACGTGAAACCTAAAGCGTTGCATAGCAAAAACGAGTTGTAGCAATTGCGTAATTCTGGCTTAAAAACACTGAATTCTGTGCAGCTTTCAGCTTAGAATCAGGCTAAATTTACTTTTAGATGAAACACATGATTAAACAATTGAGTTTAGCTGCCTTAATGGGATTATGCAGCGCCGTGAGCATGGCCGATGTTGCAACGGTTAGTAAAAATGTCAAACAACAGCATCCGCAACTGAAATTAGACAATATTCAAGCCACAGAAATGAAAGGTATTTACAGTGCCTCTATGGATGATCAAGTGGTGTATTTGAATGAAGATGCACAACATATTTTGGCGGGTTCAATGATTCGTTTAAAGGATCAGCATAACTTAACCAAAGATTTATTGATCCAACAAAACAGTGTCGATTGGAAAAAGTTACCGTTACAAGATGCAATCAAAAGTGTGCGAGGTACGGGAAAACGTCAGATTGCGGTCTTTTCTGACCCAAATTGCCCATATTGTAAACAGCTTGAGGCTGAACTGAAAAAGCTGGACAACATTACAATCTATACCTTTATTTTGCCGTTAAAAGCGCAATCTGTTGCGCCATCTAAACAGGTGTATTGTGAGAAAAACCCTGCTCTTGCTTGGGAAAACCTGATCACAAAAGCACAATTGCCTACAAGTCAAAGCAGTTGTGCCAACCCTGTGGAGCGCAACATTGTTTTAGCGCATCGTTTAGGTGTAAACGGTACGCCTGCGATTATTTTCTCGAATGGCTTTAAAGTTATGGGAGCATATCCTGCGGCACAAATTGAACAGATTTTTAAAGAATTTGGTCTTTAAGAACGGCTAATTTTTTATCTGATATTGGCAACTAAAATTGTGTAGTGTGTATCGGAGCAAACCTGAAATTTGTGATTGCGAAGTAGATATAAAAAAAACCGCCTCAATTTTTAGGCGGTTTTTTTATTGAGAGAGAAGATGTTTGACTGAAAAATTACAGTCGTTAATACAGGATTTAAGCACGCGATTTTTTCATGAACGTATTATAAATAAATAGAATAATCAGCGCACCAATGATGGAGGCAATAAAGCCTGCGGCAGAACCATCACCGTACAATCCCATCATACGCCCTGCATAGGTTGCCAATAAAGACCCTGCAATCCCAAGTAAGGTGGTGACAATAAACCCTGCTTTATCATCTCCAGGATGAATCGCGCGGGCGATTAGACCTGCAATAAAACCCACCACAATTGCGACAATTAATGACCACATGAGCAGCTCCTTGTTATCTTTGTTTATGTTTTACATCATGTTTCAGACTTATCTTTGCCGAAAAACCCCAAGGAAAATAGTCGAATAATGCTACAGCATGTAGTGTTTTTGTCCTGTTAGATAGATGAAATGCAAATTTCAGCCATAAAAAAAAGTGATCTGAAACGATCACTTTTTTAAAGCGAGGTGTATTTGTTTTATAAGCCAATTTCGCCAATAAACGGAATATGACGATATTTTTGGTCATAATCCAAGCCATAACCGACAATAAACTTATCTTCAATTTCAAAGCCCATAAATTTAACTTCAAGCTCAATTTCACGGCGTGATGGCTTGCTAATTAAGGTACACAGCTCAATTGAATTTGGCTCACGGGTTTGCAAAATTTCCATCACTTTATTTAGGGTGTTGCCCGAGTCGATAATATCTTCAACCACCAAGACATCTTTACCGCGAATTTCACCATCCAAATCTTTTAAAATTTTCACATCACGCGATGACACAGTACCTCCGCCGTAGCTAGATACAGTCATAAAATCCAGTTCATGCGGCTTTTGAATGGTGCGGCATAAATCTGCCATGAACAATACAGAACCACGTAATAAGCCAATTAAAACCAACTCTTTGTCGCTATTGGCATAGTGAGCATTAATTTTTTGACCAAGTTCCTGAACTTTTGTTTGGATTTCTTCTGCAGAAATCAAAACCTGCATTTCAACTGTCATGGGTAGATACCTAAAAAGCAAAAATAAAAAAGGTGTTGACCTGCAACACCCCAAAATATGCGCTAATTTTAATATATCTTGCGCGATGTTGCACGTGCTTGCATGGTTAAAATAGCATCATTTTTGTGCTGAGTGAGAATCTGAGCGTAACAACAAAGCACAACCGAGTATCAGCATTGCCCATCCGATGGGTTTTATATACGAGGATTGCGCAGGTTTAGCCACCTGCTGCTGAGTTTTGATTGGGTTGGTAGTAGGCACGTTGTCCATAAATATAGGTCGCATGAATATTACGGTCATCTGCTAAAGTAATGAGGGCAAATAATGCATCTTCAAGATGTTTGGAACGTTGTTGTCGTAAGCGTTGTAAAGCGGTGGCATTTAAATCCAGCACCACAAAATCGGCTTCTTTGCCTACCTTAAAATTCCCCAGCTTATCGTCTAAGTCCAAAGCTTTGGCAGCACCTAATGTGGCGTGATACAACGCTTCAAAAGCAGAGAGTTTTGCCCCTTGCAGTTGTTGTACTTTATAGGCTTCATTGAGGATATGCAGTACATTAAACGTGGTGCCTGCGCCAATATCTGTACCTAAACCGACCTTCACCTGTCGCTCCCAAGTTTTATGCAGCGGAAATAAACCGCTGCCCAAAAATAAATTGGAGCTTGGACAAAAGGCAATTGCAGAATCGGTATGATGCAGACATTGCCATTCATGTTCTTCTAAATGCACGCAATGCGCAAAAACCGAACGTGAACCTGTTAAACCATAGTGATGATAAACATCTAAATATCCATTTTGCTCTGGAAATAATTGTTTCACCCACGCAATTTCATTGTGATTTTCACTTAAATGGGTATGTACATAAACATCGGGATATTCGGCTTTGAGTTGCCCTGCCCGCGCCAGTTGCTCAGGGCTAGAAGTCGGTGCAAAACGTGGCGTAATCGCGTAGAGATTACGTCCTTTTCCATGCCATTTTTCAATCAACGCTTTAGAGTCTGTATAGCCTGAGTCTGCACTGTCACACAATGCTTCAGGTGCATGCCGATCCATCAGCACTTTACCTGCAATTAAACGCATTTGATGTTGTGCTGCCGCTTCAAACAACGCATCTACCGATTCAGGATGTACCGTACAAAACACCAAAGCTGTGGTGGTGCCATTTTTCAGTAATTCCTGCACAAAAAATTGTGCAATCTGATCTGCATAGGCTTTATCTGCAAATTGCAGTTCAGTCGGAAAAGTATAAGTATTCAGCCATTCCAGTAATTGTTCACCATACGCGCCAATCATTTCAGTCTGTGGAAAATGAATATGGGTGTCGATGAAGCCAGGCACAATGAGATGGTCAGGATAATGATGGAACTCTGTGTTGGCGTTTAGCTGTGCCTGCCCTTCTTGCCATGAACCAAACCACTGAATTTTGCCTTGTTCGCAAATTAACAAGCCATCGTCTACATAACGGACTTGTTCTGAAATTTGATCGGCTTGGCTGGTACAGTTTTTGAAATCAAGAAAGCGACCACGAATTGCGGTGCGTTGTACAGGAGATGGCATAAAACAACCTACATTTTTCATTTTTCAAGAGATTGTACCTTAAATGTAGCTTGCAGCAGTACGATAAAATTTATCGTACGGTAAATTAAAACTTGGTGAAATGAATACAAAAAGCCTTCTCGAAAGAAGGCTTGCAACGATGGTGGGGATTATTAAATTTTATAATGTGGTTTCATGGTGTTTTCGACTATGTCGAATTGATAACCACGCAGTGATTGTCAGCACAAGTATAATAAAGCCGAGTGAAATCCAGATAGGCATGTGGAATACATCTAACATCAGCATTTTAAAGCCAATAAATAGCAGAATTAAACCCAGCCCATACGGCAAATAATGCATTTTAGTGGCTGCTCCTGAGAGCAAGAAAAACATGGCACGTAAGCCCAAAATAGCCATAAGATTTGCGGTGAGTACAATAAAGGGATCGGTGGTCACGGCAAAAATTGCAGGGATAGAATCCACGGCAAAAATAACGTCAGATGCTTCGACCAAAATTAAAACTAAAAATAATGGCGTTGCCCAAAGTACACCATTTTGGCGCACAAAAAACTGATCTTTTTCCAGTGTTGGGGTAATACGCATGTGTTTGCGTAGCCATTTCAACAACGCCATATCTTCAATATTGCTGGCTTCTTGCTCTGGACCTTTTAAGAATTTAAAGCCTGTGTAGACCAAAAATGCGCCAAAAATATACAAAATCCAGGAGAATTCTTGTACAAACCAAGCTCCAATAAAAATAAAAATGGTTCTGAGAATAATTGCGCCCAGTACGCCGTAGAGTAAAATTTTACGCTGTAAGCCCGGTGGGATGGCGAATGCGGCGAAGATCATCAACCAAACGAATACATTATCAATCGCCAGTGATTTTTCCAGCAAATAACCCGCAAAGTATTCCATGACTTTGGTGTTGGCGACTTCTAGCCCAACGCTGTGTTTAAGATACAGCCATAAACCGCCACCAAATAAAGCTGCCACACTGACCCAGGCGATACTCCAATACGCAGCGGTTTTGACTTTGACCGATTCGCCTGCTTTTTGTTTAAAGCCTAAGAAGTCAATGGCGAGCATGACTGCAACAATTGCAAAAAAGACCAGATATAGCCATAAATTGCCGATGGATTCCATACAATCTCCACATCCAACAACTGGCCACAAAAAAACCTTGACCTGTTGTCAGATGATTTCAAACATCTGTAACAACATGATCAAGGTCTTGCCTACATAGAGCGGACTTGTATCAACAAGTATGTGCACTATGCTCAGCGTCCGACTTTTTGCAAAGTGTAATGACGAAACGCTGACACGTTAAAGTTATATTTTAACGCTTGGAGGAGGCTACTCCCCTTGTTCAACATAATTTGGGATCAGGACGTTGCCTAAATCTGCGTAAAGAATTACATAATTTTAAATGTTGTGCAATTTATTTTGCACGGTAAATCACTTTAATTTGTATTGTACAAATTCAGCACAATACTTCGTCAAGATTGTGGCAAATTGAAAAAATAGATTTAGTTTGATAGGTGGACTTATGCAAATTCAACATCAAGAAAGCCCACGTGGTGGCGAGTTTTTTATTGAGCGAGATGGTCGGCATATCGCTGAAATTACTTATCAATATCAAGATGATCACACTATTTTAGCAGATCACACTTGGGTTGATTTGACATTACGTGGTCAAGGGGTTGCCCGTCAACTATTAGATATTTTGGTCGCCTTTGCACGTGAAAAGCAGCTAAAAATTGTACCCGTGTGCTCTTATATTGAGACGGCATTTGAAACGGATACACAATATGCCGATGTTGTGGCTTAAAAAATATTATTTTTTAATCGCTATAGTTGAGCTTACCTGTTTTTCTACAAACACTTTTTTAAAGTAGATCAACAGGTAAGGTATTGCATGCATTCCAATCAGCATGCTGAATAAGAAGAATTTGAGCATCACCGAATCATTCAGTGCAATACATAAACCACTGATAAGCGCAATACAAAACCAGTGGAAAAAAAATGAGCTCACCCACTGCTTTAAACTTAGCCCTAATACAAAAGATGAAATGAGTATATTTGTTTCTTCATTCAGACCTAAACGGTGAAAGCCAATCAGCATGCAAAAATAAACAATTAATAAAAATGATGTGGTAAGCACGTCTTTAAGCATGACTTTCTCCAAATCTAAACCAAAACCGTACTTTCAATGCAATGTATGTTAAAAGATGCTACACATACACCATAGTGGTAAACGTACGGTTGAATTGTCAGTCATAAATTACAATTGATTAAAAAATAATCAAAACTATAAAATAATGAGTGATTATTTGAGTCTATTATCTTAATTTCATGACTACTTTTACATTAACAAGAGTGTGATATGTTAATCAGGTTGTGTTATGCCAGTACCCGAGCAGAGCATCAAAATGATTTACTCCAAGAAATCAGTGATATTTTGGCAACAGCTCGTCAATTTAATGCTGCACAACATATTAATGGGGTACTTTATTATGCTGAAGGTCATTTTTTTCAGTGTTTAGAAGGTGAACAACAGCAGCTCGAGCAATTATTTGAGCGTATTCAACAGGACCCGCGCCACCGTGATGTCTTTCGTTTCCCTGACCAAATACTTGAGCATGTCCATTTTTCAGAATGGTCTATGAAATATGTTCATAGACATAGTCAAATTTCGAGTTTATTTAAAAAGCTCGGCTTTGATGTTTTTCTACCACATCGTTTGGATGAAAAGACGGTACAGCAATTTTTAGCTTTACTTTTGGATTTAGAACAAACCATCTTGCCTGAAAAATCTCAACGGGGTTATAAAAATAGAGGTTATTCAAACTTTTTCTGAATTTAGTTTGTAGGGCATTAGGGTCATTTGCCTCTATCTATTGAAAACGGTTTAAATATTAAAAAGCCAATCTACAGCATGCAGATTGGCTTTTTTATCATGCAATAAAGTCAAGATTATTTGTCATTAATTATCACTTTCAGGGCTTTTACATCTGAAGTATGTTTAAATATATCATAGGCTTTTTCAAATTCTGAAAATTAAAATGGTGTGTTGCTTAATTTTCTCAAGGCAATTTAGCTGAACAGCAATTTTTTAGCAGCATGACTGTCGTATATTGGCATTCACTTAACCCGTGGTTGATGGTCAGGATTTTAATCCAGAGTTTGTTTAACTCAAAATTTACGACCTGCCCTTTGTGCGCCACATTGGCAATATGTCCGTCTGCTTTGACGACATTTTGTCAAATATTCCAAGTTGCTTCGGCACTGATAGTTCCATGGCGCAGTCTACTCCACGACCACCTGTAATTTCTAAAATACGTTAAACCGCATCTTCTTCTGCCTGGGTATCATCAATCTTATATCCCATGATCTATCCGCCTTCATTTTGGAGTGTGCATAAGGTGTTTTTGACAGTTTTCACATGTACTACAACGGCTGACACAAGAAATGATGCCCTATGTCACCTTTTTTTGAAATTTTTGATTGCCGAACCAACTTCTTTAACCATCCCGATGCCTTCGGGACCTAAAATATAGCCATCAAATTACCTCACTTGGCAATTGCAGTGTCTTGAAATTCTGGGTTTTACCTTGCCAAATGCCTCAGTCAGTACTGCAAATTGTAGTTTTGGTTAGCAATCAAGACATCTATTGATTGTAAAATTTCTGGACATAGGTGTTCTTCAAAATCAATATCATGGGCGCCGTGGTAGACCGTGGCATTCATTGTTTTTGAGATGGTGACCATATTTGTTAGTAATGGTGATGAAAGACATCCAGCAGGCAAGCTGTTGCAATTGCGATGCTCGCAGGAAGTTATCTTTCTAAAGTAACAGATCAAGATGATAAGTTCCTGAGCAGTATATTTTTTTAAAAATAATAATATATAAATTTATAATTTGGAAATCCCCTAATTTTTGCTAAAAACAGGGGATTTTGAAAGAAATTTTACGTGGTTGAAGCGACTTTAAGCCGTGTGTTGCAAAGCCTGAATGAGTTTTTGATGTAAACCACCAAAACCACCATTTGACATAATGACCACAGCATCACCCTCACCTGCTTGGCTCACGATTTTTTGAATAATTTCATCCAAAGTATTGGCCACCACCGCATGATTGTCTGCCGCGGCAACCACAGGCTGTAAATCCCAGTCTAAACCTTCAGGTTGATACCAAATCACAGCATCCGCCAAACGTGCTGAATCTGCCAAGCCCTCTTTATGACTGCCCATGCGCATGGTGTTGGAACGTGGTTCAATAATCGCCCAAAGCTTACGCTCACCCAAACGCTTACGTGCGCCGTCCAGTGTGGTTTCAATTGCGGTTGGATGGTGGGCAAAGTCATCATAGACTTCAATGCCGCGTATGGTGCCTAATAACTCCATACGGCGTTTCACCCCACCAAAATTGGACAGCGCTGCACATGCGGTTTTAATTGCAACCCCAACATGCTCTGCTGCGGCGATGGTTGCCAAGGCATTGGCGACACTGTGTTGCCCTGTCATATTCCAGCGCACTTCACCTTGTAGCACACCATTTTTCAGAACTTTAAAATGTGAACCATCTGCTGCAAGTTGTTCTGCATACAGTTCCGCTTGTGGATCTGCATTGAGCGAAGTACGTAGCACAGGTGTCCAGCAACCCATTTCTAACACTTCACCAATATGGGTTTCTGTAATTGGGGCAATAATGCGCCCTTCACTTGGGATGGTACGCACCAAATGATGGAATTGTTTTTGAATTGCGGCCAAATCATCAAAAATATCGGCATGGTCAAATTCAAGGTTATTTAAAATGGCGGTTTTAGGATGGTAATGTACGAACTTGGAGCGTTTATCAAAAAACGCAGAGTCGTATTCATCGGCTTCGACACAGAAATACTTGCCTGCACCCAAACGTGCACTTTCACTAAAGCCTAAAGGAACGCCGCCAATTAAAAAGCCCGGTTCTAAGCCTGCCTGATCCAATACCCACGCCAACATGGTGGTGGTGGTGGTTTTGCCGTGCGTGCCTGCAACGCCCAGTACGTGTTTGCCTTGCAAGACATGATCGGCCAAAAATTGCGGGCCAGAAATATACGGCAAACCAGCATTCAGCATATATTCAACCGCATCAATCCCACGTTTCATGGCATTGCCCACAATCACTAAATCAGGATGCGGTTGTAAATGGCTGCGGTCATAACCTTGCATTAAGGTAATGCCTGCATTTTCCAGTTGAGTCGACATCGGTGGATAGACGTTTTGGTCTGAACCTGTGACGGTATGTCCTAAATCGCGGGCCAAAAGTGCCAAAGAGCCCATAAATGTGCCACAAATACCCAAAATATGCAGATGCATTCCGCCTTACTCCACTGCTTTTATAGACACATCACGTATTTTTGTGCTGTTGTCGTGATTAATTTGATTTGAAGCAACGATAGCAAGGGTTTTGGCGAAAAGATAGTGATTCTTGTATCTCATTTCAGGGATTTTTCAGCGCTGAATCTGCGCCAAAGGATGTAAAAAATTGCTGCTCTTGCATTTTTTATGGCAAATAGCTCGTAAAATAAAACTGAATTTTTAAGATAGTACGACACAATGTCTTCAGCACTTTTACTTTTGGTGATTGCAAACTGTTTTATGACCTTGGCGTGGTATGGTCATCTCAAGTTTTTACCACATGATGCTCCGCTGTGGCAGGCAATTTTATTCAGTTGGGTGATCGCCCTATTTGAATACAGTTTGATGATTCCTGCTACCCGTTTGCTGGCGCAGCATGGCTGGGCGGTAGGTCAAATGAAAATTACCCAAGAAGTTGTGACTTTATTGGTGTTTGTCCCGTTTATGATTTTTTTGTTTAAGCAACCTTTTAAACTGGATTATTTATGGGCAGCTTTATGTTTATGTGGCTGCGTATATTTTGTGTTTCGAGCATCTTAAAATGGTGCTTTTGCATGGCTTAAACAGCTCGCGTAGCTGCAATGGTGTGAGCCTGTGGTTAATTATTAGAAAATAACCAGATAAAAATAATCAAAAAAGTCGGTTGAGTCGCCGTGTTCAATTTTAACAAGTCGAAAAATCAGTCTATAATGTGGAGTTCTTATTCAAGCTTGGCTTTCTCGCCTGAATTTCTCTTTCCTTAGTTTCGTTTCTGGAATATTTGTAATGAACGCGGCCGCTGCACAAGACGCTCCTCTCGTTGGAATTATCATGGGTTCTCAATCGGATTGGGCAACTCTCGAACACACTGCCAATATGCTGAAGCAGCTTGGTGTCCCATTTGAAGCGGAAGTCGTTTCTGCACACCGTACCCCAGATCGCTTATTTGAATATGCTGAGCAAGCGCGTGATCGTGGCATTCAGGTGATTATTGCAGGCGCTGGTGGTGCCGCACACTTACCGGGTATGTGTGCAGCCAAAACTGATTTACCTGTTTTGGGTGTGCCAGTGAAATCTTCAATTTTAAATGGTGTCGATTCATTACTTTCAATTGTGCAAATGCCTGCAGGTATTGCCGTAGGTACATTGGCGATTGGTCCTGCGGGAGCAACCAATGCGGCAATTATGGCAGCCCAAATTTTAGGTTTAACCCGTCCAGAAATTGCACAAAATGTTGCCAATTTCCGTGCCGCGCAAACTGAGAAAGTTTCAAGCAACAATATTCCAGGTCAGGCTTAAGCGGGACAATTACTATGGATAAGACCATCGGTATTTTTGGTGGCGGTCAATTGGGTCGCATGATGGCACAAGCGGCTTTACCCTTAAATATTCAATGTACCTTTTTTGAAGCCAGTCCAGATTGCCCAGCGGCAACCTTGGGTCAGGTTTTTGCCAGCAAAAGCGAAAATAGCCTACAAGATTTTATACACAGTGCCGATGTATTCAGCCTTGAGTTTGAAAATACTCCGTTGGCTGATGTTGATGTATTGATTAAGCACAAAGACTTGCATCCACCACGTCAGGCTTTGGCAATTGCCCAAAACCGCTTGCTGGAAAAAGGCTTATTTGATGAATTGGCGATTCCTGTTGCGCCGTACCAAGCCGTCAACTCGCTGGAAAGTTTACAGGCTGCTGTAGCTGAACTCGGTCTGCCAATTGTGCTAAAAACCGCAACAGGCGGCTATGATGGCAAAGGTCAGTTTGTACTGCGCAGTGCAGATCAGATTGAACAAGCATGGGCAGAACTTGGCCCTGCAGGCAGCTTGATTGCAGAAAGTTTTGTTACTTTTTCACGTGAAGTATCTATTATTGCGGTGCGTGGTCAAAATGGTGAAGTAAAAACTTGGCCATTGGCAGAAAACCATCATCACAACGGTATTTTATCGCATTCGATTGTACCAGCACCAAACAGCACAGACTTACAGCCTGTGGCGCAAGACTACATCACTCGCCTGCTCAATCACTTAAATTATGTTGGTGTATTAACGCTAGAGCTATTTGTCACTGACAAGGGCTTGTATGCCAACGAGATGGCACCTCGTGTGCATAACTCAGGTCACTGGTCAATTGAAGGCGCGGTGTGTTCGCAGTTTGAGAACCATATTCGTGCTGTAGCAGGTTTACCGTTAGGCTCAACTGAAGTGGTAAGTCCAACGGTGATGGTCAATATTATTGGTCAGCATCCCAAAACTGAAGATGTGTTGGCATTGAATGGCGCACATTTGCATTTGTACAATAAAACTGAGCGTGAAGGCCGTAAAATTGGGCATATTACTTTAATGCCGAATGATGCCGCTGAATTGACAGATTTATGCCGCCAATTGGCAAAAATTTTACCAAATCCATTGGCGCTCAGTGCTGATATGAGCTTGTAAATTTAAAAATGACACCAAAGCGCTCATCACGATGAGCGCTTTTTTATACTTTCACGTTTTTATTCTGCCTATTTTTAAGGTGTTCTACCGTTAATCTGTCTAGGATTGACGCTGTAATTTTAGGTTGATTAAGATAGATCAGGCTGAATAAGCAACCATCACCGTAGCAAAGCAATACTTAAAATAAAAATGCGCACAAGTCTGATGGGAAACAGATGATAATTATGAATTCAAAACTTTAAATTCAAATAGCGCGTTTTAAATTTAAAGCGATGCTTCAACTTTGAATTTAAATATCAGAAATGAATTTAAAGATAGATCTGCAGTTTTGAATTTAAATAAAGTAGCGGCTCTTTTGATCTTTAAATTTAAAAAGCTACTTTTAAATTCAAAGCAATACATCGTAAATATGCAGTGAATGTCGTGTTTTGTGGGTAACTTGGGTTGGTTTAATTTGAATTTAAACTTTTAAATTTAAAAGTCTTATCATGTGTTGTGATTTTGAATTTAAAAATGTGAGATGCTGTACTTGTGGATAAGTGTTTTAAATTTAAAACGAGAAAATGAATTTAAAACTGTGTAAATGAATTTAAAGTTACAGATTTTCATCTGATCTCTGTGGCTGAAGGTGTTATGGTAAAGCCAAGATTTAAATTCAAAACACATCAAAGGGTATTATGCATCGTTTCGCTGTGATTTTTGCGACAGCTGCAATGGCAGCTACTCAGGTTCAGGCAGAACTGATTATCAATGGAAAATCTGTCACCGTAACACCAACGGTCAGTACATCTGCAAATTTTCAACCACAAAACCATTTTCAAAGTTGTTTGGCCAATTTACGCAGCCAAGCCATTGCCAAAGGGGTGAGTGGCAGCAGTTATGATCGCTATACTCAAAATCTCAGCCCAGATTATTCCGTCATTGAGCGTTTAAATTACCAACCTGAATTTTCTACGCCAATCTGGGATTATCTCTCAGGCTTGGTCGATGATGAGCGCGTGCAGGCAGGACAGCAGAAATTGGCACAGCACCGTGATGTGCTCAATCGTGTTGCAGCAGCCTATGGCGTACCTGCAGAAACCGTAGTGGCGGTTTGGGGTGTAGAAAGTAACTTTGGTGCGATTTCAGGATCCTATCCATTATTGCAAGCGCTAGGTACCTTGAGCTGTGAAGGACGCCGTCAAAGCTATTTCCGAGGTGAGTTTTTTACCACCATGCGTTTATTGCAACGTGGTGATGTCACTGAATCACAATTAAAAGGCTCATGGGCAGGGGCGTTTGGGCATACTCAGTTTATGCCATCGACCTATGATGAGTTGGCGGTCGATTTTGATGGTGATGGTCGCCGTGACTTAGTATCTAGTATTCCAGATGCTTTGGCTTCCACCGCTAACTTTTTAAAACGTCGCGGCTGGCAAACAGGGCAGCCGTGGGGCTTTGAAGTCAAAGTGCCTGCAGGCATGTCTTTGAGTGGTGAAGGGCGACGCAATAAAAAATCCCTCAGCAGTTGGGTTAATCGTGGGTTGACTCGTGCAGATGGTTCGGCATTAATTCAGGGCAATTTATCGGGCAGTAGTCAGGCAGGCTTGATGGCACCTGCAGGTGCGAATGGCCCTGTATTCTTAGTGTTTAGAAACTTCGATGCCATTTATAGCTATAACGCAGCAGAAAGTTATGCCTTAGCGATTGCGCATTTATCAGATCGTTTAATGGGGCAGTCTGCATTCCGCACCGCTTGGCCAACCGATGATGCAGGTACATCCCGCGCAGAACGCCGTGAAATTCAACGCTTTTTGTTAAGCCGTGGTTATGACATTGGTGAAGTGGATGGTTTAATTGGCGACAAAACCCGTCAAGCGATTCGTCAGGAACAGACTCGACTCGGCTTGGCTGCAACAGGTCGGGCAGGGCAGCAAATTTTAAGAGCGTTTCGTAATGAAGCGGCCAAACAAATGATGCAATAAGTTGTTGTGATTGCATTAAAAAGGTCTGCAAATGTGCAGACCTTTTTAATTTTTGTCTTAAAACAGGGGATTAAGGTTCAATTTTCACTGCTTCAAGCAAATCAAAAATCACAGTCGTGACATCTTGGCTTAATTCTTTGTTATTAAAAATTTCATAAGCTGAAATGGTGATGTCGGTATCACTTGGCAGCAAACGCTGTTCTTCTTCAATCAGGTGTTCAATTGGTAATAAGGTCTGTCTAACCTCAAGATGCAAAATATCTTTGTATTCAATATTTTCATCTTCAAGTTCAATCACTTGCTCATTAAAATACGGCAATAAAATCGAGTGGAGACAAGGTTGAAGCTCAACAATATCAAAAATTTCGATATCACGGCTTTGTTCAATCGTGCTGATGTGGTCATTTACTTCAATCAGGATATGGTAGTAACTCACATGAATCTCCACAGATCGTTCAGGGTTATACAGAGCCTTCACAATAACATGAAATGAGTAAATTTGCTGCCTTTGCACGTGTAATGGATATGCAACTATCGTACAGGGTGAGGGGAGTTTTGTGTTTTAGTCACTTCAGTTTGCCAGATTGCTCAATGCCGTGCATGGAGTAAATCGAGATCGGCAGGGCGCAGTTGGAAATTCTGCAACTGCTGATCTTTTAGCATTGGATACATTAAGGCATAAGGGTCGTTATGGTGTGCTAAACCCAAAGCATGACCAAATTCATGCGCCAAAGTTAGACGTAAATCATCTTTAGATTGAAACTCATAAATCCGAATGGCCTGACCATCAAAGCTGCCTTTATCAAATAAACGTGGTTGAAAACGTGCATTAAATTGCTGGATGGATACATCAATGTCTTGATTAAGTTGATTGAGGGCATCGACTTGTTGATTGAGCTGGTTAATTTGCTGATTAAATTGCGCTATTTCGTGTTCTAAACTCCACATGTGTTGCTGGATTTCTTGTTTTTTGGCTGCAAAAATTTCCTGTTGCGAAGGATGTAGCCCACCACTTTGGTTAATTTGCTGTACTTGACGATTGTATTGTTCAAGTTGTTGTTCAAATAGCATTTTTTTTGCATCAAGTTGTTGATTTTTATCTGCAATTTCTTGTTTTAGTGCTTGAATATTTTGGTTTTGATTGTTCCAGTGTTGTTGGCGTTGTTCAATGGCTGTAAGTTGTTGTTGGCGTTGGTTTGATTCATCTTGACGTTGATCATAAATCAAGTGAATGGCGAGCTTGGCGTTCGGGTCATATACAAAATAATCTTGTCCCGTCCCTTGTTTCCAAATATGGGTGGCTTCCTGACTCAGTTGTAGTAAATCGGCATGGCTTAAGCCAAAACGCGGATCGACTTCAGCAATACGATAACGTAAGCGAGTATCTAAAGGATGTTTTAAATGATCTAGTGCAGTATTGTGTCGTGTATGAGGATGTTGAATATTTTGATAAATCAGCAAGATAGAAAACAGTATGATTGCACCCAATAGAAACAAACGCATTGCTAGCGGCATCCTTTTTTGGGTTTACTGTAGCCGAAAGTAGGGCAGAAACTCAATCTATTTGCAGTTAGAGCATCATTTTATCTATTGTACTCGGTTGAGCGTCCAATTGTCTGTGCTCTTTCATTTAAATCTTGAAGTCAGTGTATGGATATCGAAAAGAAAAACCGCGCTGCAATTGCTTGCAGCGCGGTTTTTGATGTGCGTTAAAGCGACAAATTATTTTTTATCATCTTTGACTTCAGTGAATTCAGCATCGACTACGCCATCATCGGCTTTTTGACCTGCATCGCCTTGGAATGCATTCGGGTCAAAACCTTGTGCACCGCCTTGACCTTGTGCAGCTTCATACGCACGTTGCGTAATTGGCATGATGATGTTTTGAAGCGCTTCAGTTTTCGCTTTGATCGCATCTACATCATTTTCTTTAGTGCTGGCTTCAAGCTCAGTCACTGCTGTTTCAATCGCAGTTTTTTCATCGGCAGTCACTTGTTCACCAAGGTCTTTTACTGCTTTTTGAGCAGAAGAAACTAAAGCATCCGCTTCGTTACGTGCTTTTGCAAGTTCTTCAAACTTACGGTCTTCTTCAGCATTTGCTTCAGCATCTTTAATCATCGCTTCAATTTCAGCATCGCTCAAACCAGAGTTTGCTTTAATTTGAATCGATTGTTCTTTGCCTGTGCTCTTGTCTTTTGCAGACACTTTCAAGATACCGTCAGCGTTAATGTCGAACGAAACTTCAATTTGTGGCACACCGCGTGGCGCTGGTGGAATGTCACCTAATTGGAAGTTACCCAACAATTTGTTTTGTTGAGCCATTTTACGCTCACCTTGGTAAACTGAAATGTCTACTGCAGGCTGGTTGTCTGCCGCTGTTGAGAACACTTGAGATTTCTTCGCAGGAATCGTGGTGTTTTTCTCAATGATTGGCGTCAACACGCCACCCATAGTTTCAATACCAAGCGTTAACGGAGTTACGTCTAGAAGCAATACGTCAGTTTTGTCACCAGACAATACGGCACCCTGAATTGCTGCACCAATTGCAACAGCTTCGTCTGGGTTTACGTCTTTACGTGGCTCTTTGCCAAAGAATTCTTGTACTTTTTGTTGTACAAGTGGCATACGTGATTGACCACCCACCAAAATCACGTCAGAGATGTCAGAAGTTGAAAGTCCTGCATCTTGTAGCGCAACTTTACATGGCTCAATGGTACGAGCGACTAAATCAGCAACCAAACCTTCAAGTTTGGCGCGAGTCACGTTCATCACCAAGTGCTTCGGACCTGTTGCGTCTGCAGTGATATATGGCAAGTTGATTTCAGTCGCATTTGAAGATGAAAGCTCGATTTTTGCTTTCTCAGCCGCTTCTTTCAGACGTTGTAATGCCAATGGATCTTGTTTCAAGTTGAAGTTTTGCTCTTTTTTGAACTCTTCAACCAAGTATTCGATCAAGGCATTGTCAAAGTCTTCACCACCAAGGAAGGTATCACCGTTGGTTGATAACACTTCAATTTGTTGGTCGCCATCAAGGTCTGCAATTTCAATGATCGATACGTCAAAAGTACCACCACCCAAGTCATATACAGCAACTTTACGGTCGCCTTCTTTCTTGTCCATACCAAATGCAAGCGCAGCAGCAGTTGGTTCGTTGATGATACGTTTAACTTCTAAGCCTGCAATTTTACCCGCATCTTTGGTTGCTTGGCGCTGTGCATCGTTAAAGTACGCAGGTACAGTAATCACGGCTTCAGTAACTGTTTCGCCCAAATAATCTTCGGCAGTCTTTTTCATCTTTTTCAAAGTTTCTGCAGAAATTTGCTGTGGTGCAAGTTTCTTGTCATTCACTTCAACCCAAGCATCGCCATTGTCTGCTTTGATGATTTTGTAAGGCACAAGACCAATGTCTTTTTGTACCGCTTGGTCTTCATAACGACGACCAATCAAACGCTTAATTGCGAATAATGTGTTTTTCGGGTTAGTTACAGCCTGACGCTTTGCAGATTGACCTACAAGAATTTCGCCATCTTTATAAGCAATAATAGATGGAGTTGTACGTGCGCCTTCTGCGTTTTCAATTACTTTAACTTTGTCGCCTTCAAGTACCGCTACACATGAGTTAGTTGTACCTAAGTCAATACCAATGATTTTAGCCATTTGGATGTTTCCTCAAAAATTCTTTTGCAATGTTTTCACTTGTTATTCGATATGAGAGCCAATCAAAATTTTTCAAGTTGTTTAGATGAAAATTTTTTATCAACTCTCGATTTTATAAGGCTTAAGCGCCAACCATCACCATTGCAGGGCGGAGTAAGCGACCATGTAAGGTGTAGCCTTTTTGTAATACGTTGCCAATTTCATTGGCTTTTGCATTTGGATCAATCCCTACGGCTTGATGCAGGTCTGCATTGAAACCATTGGCTGTATCAATCACCACCACACCAAACTTTTCTAAAGTGGTCAGTAATGATTTCAAGGTCAGTTCCACACCTTCAGACAAGGCAGTTTTTTCATCACCATTGGCGGCAATAGCACGCTCAAGGTTGTCTACAGAATCCAATAATTCTTTAGCAAACTTTTCTAAAGCAAACTTTTTAGCTGTATCTGCTTCACGTTCTAAACGCTCTTTGGTTTTTTCCGCTTCGTAAACTGCATTGGCAGTACGTGCTTTTTCCAATTTTAGGTTTTCTTCAAGTTTGCTCAGTTGTTCTTGTAAAGACTCAACGGGAACTTCTGCTTGCTCAGTATCTTGCGCTGTTTGTTGTTCCGTCTGCTCTTGCTCAAGGTCTTGAGTTTGTTCGTTCTGCTCAGTTGCCATTGATTTACTCCGTTTAAATGGGTTTTTAAACATGTACAGTCCTTTGGCGTCAGTGCTAACTGCGTTATTGCTGAACTGCCATGGTTAGAGAAGTTCGTAATTAGCTAAGAAATCGGGGCAGGGCAGGCAAAATTCAAGCGTGCCAGTAGATTAATTTTCATTGCCATGAAATTTGGTCAAAAAAATACATTTTGAATCAAGATGTCGGCGGATGAATGAAGCAAATTAAACTTTGAAACTTATAATATTTTTTTGTTTAAAAAAGTATGGTAATAGGGAGCTGATTATTCAGCTAAACCAGTGCTTTTATTACGGAGATAGCTAAAAACACTGTTTTATCAACAGGATTCGACTGGGTGTTTGTTCACTATATTGTGCATGCGTATGATTAGAGTTTTTAAGTTTTGGTTGATTAATCGCTAAAACAACTTAATCGAGAGTAATTATATATTTTACACAAAACCTAACACTGCTTATTCTTTGCGCATAGATGCTATATCGCTGTAGTTTCTTGTGTATTGCTAAATGTGTTTTCGGGGCTTATCTAACTTCTGAATAAGCCCTTTTTTTACCTCATTTGTTTTGCTTTGCTGTAAGACTCAATCACGATCACGTCGTTGTTCACGGTCTTTACGGTTTTCCTGCCAGCGCTTTTGTTGTGCATCACGTTGTTGTTGCCAGCGTTTACGTGCTTCCTCACGCTTTTTTTGTTCAGCTTCAATTTGCTGCTTACGCTTTTGCTCTAGCTGTTTACGCTGCTGTTCCGATAAGCGTTTGCGTTGCTCTGCTAAGCGTTGTCGCTCTTGTTCATAGCGTTGTTGCTGTAATTGCTGTTGTCGTTTTTGTTCCCATTCACGACGTTCTAGTTCACGTTTACGACGCTCTAACTCAACCCGATTTTTACCTTGTTGATATTCCCAACGCTGCCGATCATTGTCATACCGTCGATGATCATCATCATAGCGACGGTCATAGCGTGGCTCATATCGTCCATCGTAGTAACCTTCGTCAGGCACGACCACGCAACCTACGGCTAAAATGGCAGTTGCGCACGAAAGTAAGATCAATTTTTTTGTCATGCTCTGCCTCCTGAGCCGATGAGGTAAATTTGTCTGAAACATCAATCATAGACCGCAATAGTGTCAATGACAGCGTCATAAAAGCAGGGTAGCGTATAGGTAATTTGAATGTGTATAACGATTGAAGCACTTGTATAACAAAATGGTCACTGTGCTGTTGATCATGAAGAAATTATGAAGCGTTTAGGCAAATCATGCAGACATATAAAAAGGAACAGGCATGCAAATTTTGAATTCATCTCTCAAAAATAAATTGCACAAAGGACAAGGTGCTGCTGCACGTGCATTAAATAAGTTACCAAGTCGAGTACATCATACTTTGGCTCAAGCTTTGGGTTATCCGTATCATTATCCAGACCTTGATCCATTTATTAAATGCATGATGGCGGCACAATTAAAACAAGGGAAAATTGGTTTTATTGGTGCTGACCCTGTACAGTCTAGACAGGCATTTGATCGACAAATGCAATCTATTCTGAGCACTCCAACTGCGGTCAAACGAGTTGAAGAAATCCGTTTAAACTTAGCCAGTGGCAATATCGCAGCGCGTTATTATCATCCTGCACCACATAAAAAATTGCCTTTAATCGTGTTTTATCATGGTGGTGGTTTTGTGGTGGGTGGTTTAGACAGTCATGACGAATTTTGCCGCTTAATGGCGGTACATGCCCATGCACAAGTGTTGAGTGTGGAATATCCACTCGCGCCTGAAGCTAGTCCACAGCAGATTATTCAAGTCTGTGAAGATGCTTTGGCATGGGCATATCAACATCGTCGAGAAATGAAAATTTTAAAAAATCGCATAGCGGTGGCAGGCGATAGTGCGGGTGGTAATATTGCAGCGGTGGTTGCACAGCGTAGTGCTCATTCAGCCTATGCACCTGACGCACAATTTTTAATTTATCCAGCCTTAGATTTTAAGAGTCGCCATCCTTCATTCTTTGCTTATAAAGATGGTTTGGTGCTGACGGGGCAAGATATTGATTTTGTCACACAGCACTATGTCACACAGCATCAGGTCGCTTTGGATGATCCAATCATTTCGCCAACTTTTGGCAAATTGAAAAAACTAGCGCCTGCCTTTGTGGTCACAGCAGGGCATGACGTTTTGCATGATGAAGCTGAAATTTATGCACATAAATTACGTCAACATGCTGTCACGGTAAAATATGTAGAATATTTAGATCAAACACATGGTTTTATTAGCATGACCTTTGTGTCGCGTCGCGCCAAAAAAATCAGCATTGAAATGTGTAAAAACTTTAGAAAATTTTGGGATCGACCACGTAGCTAAACCTTGGGTTGTCTTTGTTAATCTGTTTCACGTGGAACGGTTAAACCAGAGTAGAGATTTCGGCTTCTGGAAAAGTCAGTTCGAACTCAGGCACGTAAAAACCATTGATGAAGCGTGCCTGATTAAAATCAGGAAACAAACTTGGATTCGATTGCCAAGACGCATGTTTGAGTGGGATTAATCTGCCGCGAAAAGAAGGATTAAATTGATAAGATTTCCCTTGCCATGTTTGCTGAATTTTTAAAAGCGCAGCAGGGATGTAATGACTATCAATAAAGCTACGTTGCGTATTGCATTTTTCAAGTTGAATGGCGAATTGCAAATCTGCGTGTTGTATTTTGCAACTCATCTGTCGATCTTGAATATCCCAATCAAAGCTTGCCAGTTCTTTCGGAATACCCCAAAGCTGTTGTCCGTGTTGCACAGAAGACTCGGTTGAAACGAAAATTTTAGGAATAGTAGATAAACGACGCTGCCTAAATAAAGGATGATCTAAAATCAGCAGCTCATCGTAAGCACCAATGGGGCTAGCGTTATAACGTACCCACATGACTTGAACAAGACGTCCTAAAAAAGAAGGTGTTAAGCCAAAAGGTTGTGCCTGTTTTAAAAATTGTGGGCTGAGCCAATAATTTAAAATATAGGCTTCACCTTGAAGTTGCCAAGGTGCTGGACACAGTCGGCTCTGATCTGAATTATTTTTATCAAATGGAGCGTAAAACTCTGTCCTTCAGGTCAGAGATATAAGCGACACGACATGAAGTGTCGTTTGATTTAACTAAGGACTATTTTTCTTGAGTTTTGATTGTTAATATAAGTACATGAAAACCCTTAAATTACGTATAAAAGACAAACATTGCAAGGTGTTAGACCAACTAGCATCAGAAGTGAACTTCGTCTGGAATTATGTTAATGATTTAGGGTTTAGGCATTTGAAGCGGAAAGGTGAATTTCTCTCTGCTTTTGATATTGCCAAATATACGAAAGGCACATCCAAAGAATGTAATTTACATAGTCAAACCATTCAGGCTGTAACTGAAGAATTAGTCACCCGAAGAAAGCAATTTAAAAAGGCAAAGCTGAAATGGCGTGTCAGCAATAAAAAATCAGCAAGGCGCTCTTTGGGATGGGTTCCCTTTAAAAAGGTGGCTATCAAATATGCCAA
>NZ_JACAXD010000027.1:0-45292 GCF_013391485.1 Acinetobacter sp. SwsAc5 | reverse complement strand
GGATAATCTTTTTCAGATTCAATCAATAATTGAACCGCTCTTTCTCTGATTTCAGGGGTATATTTTGGTTTTGTCATTGGAACATTCTCTCAAGAAAGTTGGTCTCCGACAAACCCGGTACGGTTCAGCAACCGAACAAGCAAACAAGTTCACACCCTCTCCTAACTCCTCAAGCATTTGCTAAAGCACTTGCTAAGTATGAAATACTAAGAAATTCGACACGAAGAATTTTTCATATTCTTGAAGAATATTCCGAAAATCAAAATGAACATTTTAAAGATCAAATGTTTACTGGAATAGGAACAGGTATACTGTTAAAGCAAGGATTAAATTACTTTCTATTAACGACGCGTCACACATTACTCGACTATATAGATAATCATGAAAATTCTAATACTTCACCCTTTTGGGTTACATCTAGAGCTAACCATAGCTTTAAATCTATAAATGACTTCTTATACCCGAAGTATTTCGTAGAGATTGCTGATCTCATAGAGGAACATGAATACTATGACTTTAAAGATGTAATTTTAGTCGAGTTATTCAATCCTATGCCTGGTCAGGAGATTAATTTTTGGATCGATGTCGATAAAACTGCCACATTAGAAATAAATGATTTTAAAGAAGGAATATTGTTATTCGATAATGGATTTACGGAAAAATCGAACGAAATATTCTATGACTCAGAAAACGCAACTATGAGCTTTAATCCCGATATTCACTCATGTAGCACTATAGTTAATAGAGATGTTATTAAAGGAGTGATGACGAAGGATACCTACACTCATGTTTTCAAAAAGTTAAGTTATTTGAGTGAAAACACAAATGGAATGTCGGGTGGATTAATTGTAGGATTCCATCGAGGTAAAGTTAAATGTGTAGGTATGCACATTAGAGGTAGCGAAGATAGCGATAATATTAATTTTTTACCGATTAGTGAAATTTTTAAAGCAGTGAAAAGACATGAAGAAGCCAAAAGAATTATTATCGATTACTGCCATCAAGAACGTGTGGAAAGTGGAGAAAATTTAATAGGGTTTGATGATCTTTTTATCATTTGGGCAAAAAATATGAATCTCCAGCTAGATGAACTTACTCCAAAGCAAATCTTTGAACAAAGAATAGTTTTCGTGAAAGATAATTTAGAAACATTCGTAGCTGATATGAAGGATAGAGATAGAATATTAAATAAAAATATTTAAGATTTTTTGAAAGGAAGTTATATGTGTCACTCCCTTTCTTTTGCTCCTATTCGCCACTCCAACTCGATCAACACACTTTCAAAGAAAAACTTCAACATAACAAATAAACGCGAATGAGAGTGTTCTAGAGCGCGTATTGAACCGTACCAGGTTTGTCGGAGACCAACTTTCTTGAGAGAGAATGTTCCAATGACAAAACCAAAATATACCCCTGAAATCAGAGAAAGAGCGGTTCAATTATTGATTGAATCCGAAAATGAACCGTAAATGAATTGCCATGTCTTTGTGCCACTAGGTCTAACAATTAAGTACAACCCGTTGCCATCAGCAAGCTTATTATTGACAAGTTTTCCTTGAGAGTTGACTTTGGGCTTTGCCGAAGAACACTTGGTATCGGTGAGAGGTTTGACGATTTTAGCCATAATAAAGATATAAATTTCGAAAAGATAAACCGTATCTTTAATCGTATCTTTAATCGTATCTTTAAAACATTGGGATGTGTATAGGCATGGGTTGGTATGCAGAAACAACAAAGCCCTGAATTATCAGGGCTTTCGAAGCTTATATACCATTGGTTGGCATATAATTATATATCTGTGGTCCCGAGGGTCGGACTCGAACCGACACGTCATCTCTGACAGCGGATTTTGAGTCCGCCGCGTCTACCAATTTCACCACCTCGGGTAGGTGTTGATGGGTATAATAAACTTTTTTGACAGCTTGTCAACGCAAGTTTTTTGCAATTGTTTAAAATTAAATCAGCTGTCATTTTTTTGATTTATAATCGACCAATTTCATCCATAAAACCTAAAAAAGCATATACTAGGCGCAGTTTTCCCAGTGTTCTAACTTGTTTTTATCATGCAGCTTTCTGACTTTAATTTTAATCTCCCCGATGAACTCATTGCTCGTTACCCACTAGCAAGTCGTAGCGCCTCTCGTCTGCTGCATCTTGATGCTCAAGGTCAGTATCATGACCATCAATTTACCGACTTACTGAATTTACTCGAAGCGGGCGATTTACTGGTACTTAACGATACCAAAGTCATGAAAGCGCGTCTTAAAGGTAAACGTGCCACAGGCGGTGCAGTGGAAGTCTTGGTAGAACGTCTGCAAGATCAATTTATTGCCCATTGCCATATTAAAGCCAGCAACTCACCAAAAGCAGGTGCAGAACTGTTTATTGGGCCTGATGCTGTAAAAGTGACCGTACAAGGTCGCCATGAAAACTTATTTATTGTCGAGTTTTCGCAGCCTATTTTAGACGTATTGGATGCCTACGGTCAGTTGCCGATTCCACCCTACTTTAACCGCGAAGCAGAAGCGATTGATACCGAGCGTTATCAAACCGTATTTAACGACCCAACAAAACTCGCTAGTGTTGCCGCCCCCACTGCCAGCTTGCACTTTGATGAAGCCTTACTGCAACAGCTAGCAGATAAAGGCATTCAAAAAACCTTTGTGACCTTGCACGTGGGCGCAGGTACATTCCTGCCTGTACGTACCGATGATATTGCCAATCACATCATGCACAGTGAATGGTGTGAAGTTTCTGAAGCTGCCGTAGCGCTGATTCGTGAAACCAAAGCACGAGGTAATAAAGTTATTTCAGTGGGTACAACTGCTACCCGTGCCGTGGAAAGTGCAGCTCAAGCCCATTCAGGCGAACTTGCGGCTTGGTCGGGTGATACGCAAATTTTTATTTACCCAGGTTATCAGTTTAAAGTGGTGGATCGTCTAATCACCAATTTCCACTTGCCTGAATCCACCTTATTAATGTTGGTATCTGCGCTTTCAAGCCGTGAAAATGTCATGCAGGCGTATCAACATGCTGTGGCGGAACGCTATCGTTTCTTTAGCTATGGCGATGCAATGCTGATTGATCAAGCTCAGACTTAATTTTCAAACTGTAAAAGAAACCGCCATGCCGCTCGATACCGTGCAACACTCCATTCATATTCGACGCAAGAAGAATCAACGGGTATTTCGTAATATCGCGCGGTTATGGGATATTGGAAAAAAAGCACAAAGCCATCAAGATATTTTAGATGGCTTACACCCTTGGCAAGATGACATCACCCTCAAGTTTGAAAATGTTTTGCCTGTCCTGCTTGGCATTATAGGTGTGTTGTTCTGTTTATTGCTCTTGATTCAACCGAGTAATATTTGGCTGCAATTCTGCTTGCTGATTGGGTTAGGCTGTATCTTCTGGGCATTTATTACCTATGAACAAGACGACCCCATTGAAGAAGTCATCACTTTTTTAGAACAAGAAAGCATTGCTCAACGCTATCAACTGGCATGGCAGCAACCACCGCAACATCTTGCCCGAACCCTACAACCCGTTTATTTGATTGCCCATTTAAAAAGTCTGTTCCCTTTATTTAATTTGGGGAATCTGTCCAATGAAATTCGCCGCTACGCCAGTACAGTTTGGCAAGATCAACAAGGCAAGCAGCATCAGGTTTTGGTATTTGAATATCGCTATGTCAGTGAAACCCGCATTAAAGATCAAAATGGCAATGACTACAAAGTACGTGAAGTGGTGCGACATTTATCGGGCGTATTTGTCTTTGATGTGCAGCTACAAGGTTTAGCCGTTACCTCAAACAATAAAACCTTTGGTGCGCCTTATCATGTGCCGTGGCATACCAGTGACATTCGCCTGAATCAAAAACTCAACTTTTTTGGCAGTGATGCAATTCAACTGGCGCGTACGCTCAGCCCTGCAATGGTGTTAAAACTGGATGATTTTTTTCAGCATCAGCAAGGTGATTTGTTATTTCACCCTGAGCGGAACACGCTCTGTTTTTTAGGTAATCGCAACTTGTTTGAAATTTCCAGTAAAGCAAAAAATATTCAAGATATTTCCGCATTGCGTGGACACTTACGCACTTTTAAATTACCTTATTTAGAACAATTACAGACAGATTTGATTGATTTTCTGGACTAAGAAAATCGTCTTGGGGCAAAACATGGGTATCGCAATTTTTCTTTTGGTTGTCATCGTCTTGGTGATGCTGGGCATCATGATTCGTAACAACATCGTACGCCACCACAACGCCACCATCCGCGCTTGGGCAGATGTGACCAGTTTTGAACGACAGAAATTAAAAACGCTCGAAGAACTTGCACCAGTGGTCGAACAATATGCAGGCATGGAAAAAGGCACTTTAGAAAAAGTGACTGAACTACGCCAAAATATTATGAACCTGAACATCAACAATGCCGATGTGAGTCAGTTACAACGTGTTGAAGCCTTGAGCAAAGAATTGATGCGCAGCTTAAATGTGGTGGTCGAAAATTACCCTGAACTCAAAGCCGACCAACTGTATTTAAAAATGATGCATGAAATTGATGAGCAGAACGAAAATGTCGGTGCTGCGATTACTATTTATAACCGCAATGTCGAGTTATTTAATAACTATATTCAGGTCTTTCCCAACAACATGATTAACACTGCAACCACAGCGAAAAAACCTGTGCGCGCCTTTCGGGACAACAGTGCAGCACAAAGTTTTGATTATCGTCCAAACTTTTAAGCCATTTAATTCTAAGCCGCTCCTTTGAAATTATTTATAAAAACAGCAAGCACGAAGCTTGCTGTTTTTTCAGATTTCGACTAAACACAAGACTGTGTCAGATACTGCACCTGATTACGTCCTTTGTTTTTTGCCAAATACAACAATTCATCGGCTGAATGCAGAAAATCGACCACATTGTGATACTGCTGATTTTGGTGATAGCTATTTACACCAATACTCACAGTAACTTGGGTCGTCTCCCCTGTCTTGGTATGTGGAATTTCCAGCGCATATACTGCCTGCCTAAAGTTTTCAGCAAGTTGTACAGCATCTGCCAATGGTGTTTCAGGCAATAGCACCACAAACTCTTCACCACCAAAGCGAGCCACAAAGTCAGATGCACGCGCAAAGTGTTGTTTAAGCAACTGCGCCACACTAATCAAACAATGATCACCCTGTAAATGTCCATAATTGTCGTTATAAGGCTTGAAATGGTCGATGTCGATAAACAAGAGAGACAATGCATGTTGATGACGCACAGCACGTTTAAATTCGTTTTCTATACGCTCACTGAGCGCCTTTCGATTGGCAACCAAGGTCAGCGGGTCTTGTAAGCTCAAAGCCAGATTTTTGCGACTCAACGCTTCGAGTTCCAACTCCATTTGTTTACGCGCAGAAATATCAAACATAAACCCAATAATCGCCACAGTTTCGTTATTTTCACGAATCACATGCACCACATCACGAATCCAGACATAACCTCCTGTAGCGGTTAAGGCACGATAATCCGCTTCGTGGTCTGTGCCTTGATCGGACAGACTCACACACATATTCACGGTCTTGTCCCGATCTTCAGGATGCATCCGATCAATCCAATCTTGTGCAGTTTTCCAGCTGTCTTGCGTCCAACCCAGTAAAGACTCAATTTGTGGGCCAATATAGCTAAAAGCTTTGGTTTTCCAGTTAATCTGCCACGGAATTGCATTCGTGGTTTCCAAAAGTGTTTTATAGAATTGGTCTTCTTTTAGTGCACTATTTAATTCACTCATAGCCCACCTCTATGAATTGATTTTAATTACAATTTAACAACTTAAGTGAGCTTTGACTACAATTTGTTTTGTCTTATTGACATTTTTCTCAGCTTTGACACAATCATGAGGTTGAGCAAAATATAAACAACAATTGCTCAAAACATAAATCCCAAAATAAAAAGTAAGCCGATAAAATGTTAGAACATATTCAGAACCTGAAAAACACCCTCATTCAAGAGTTTTTCCAACTCTATGAGCAATATGAACAAGACCAAATTTATGCCTGTGTACTGGTCTTTAATGAATATCTTGGGGTCGATTATTTAGCTGTTTCAAGCCAACGCAGCCTGTTTAATGAACAGGAAGATGAAGCACAATATTTATCTGAAGTAAGTAAATGGAATATAGAAAAATGGCGTTATCGCACTCAAGCCAACAATTCTAGCGGTCTGCATCAATTTAAAAATATTTTTGCAGATTATTTTAAACAGCGACATATCTATGGCAATCCTCTGCTGAATTCCAATGACACGCTGCAATACAACCATCTTGAACTTTTACTGGATATATTTCAGCAGGCTAAACAATCTTTATCGGGCGCTTATGGCTTAGATTTAAGCCAAATTCTGTTTTTTATTCATGTGCCCAAACAGGTCGATGTAGAAATCCACTCAGCGCAATTTCTAAACGCTCCAAGTGCTTTGCTCGATGAATTGCTGCACAACAAAGCGCCTCAAACCACGATGGAACAATCCACCGCACAACCCAAGCTCAAACTACAACAAGTGGATAAAGACTTGCTGATTGATCTGGCACAACTTTTAGAAGTGGAACCGTATGATTATTTGAGCATTGCACATGAAGCCTATTTGCTCACATTAGAACCGAGTTTTATTGACAGTAATTTATATATTCAGCGTTTAATTCAGCACGTTGCTGCAATGGACAATCATGAACAAGGTGAAATTGCCTTACATAAAGAAATTACCCAACGTATTCAGCAATTTTACGCCATGTAAGCACAATGGATTTGAACAAAATATTTACTCGCAATTTTTACCAAGGAAAACGTATCTCAACTGGCAATTCCGTGCAGAATCTAGGAAAATATTGCACTTTTAGCATGAACAATCAGCGAACTGTTTTTTCGCCTTGATTTGGAACATATATGAAGTTTGAGAAATTAGGTCAGTCGGGGCGCGCCCGTCGTGGTCGTTTAACACTTGCTCATGGTGTGGTAGAAACCCCTGTGTTTATGCCTGTGGGGACGTATGGCACAGTCAAAGGCATGCTGCCACGCGATATTGAAGAAATTCAGGCACAGGTTATTTTAGGCAATACCTTTCATTTATATTTGCGTCCAGGGCTAGAAGTGATTCAGCAACACGGCGGTCTACATGAATTCATCAAATGGGATAAGCCTATTTTGACTGACTCTGGTGGCTTTCAGGTGTTTAGCTTAGGCGCAATGCGTAAAATTAAAGAAGAAGGTGTGACCTTCCGTTCGCCTATTGATGGCTCAAAGGTTTTTCTTTCGCCTGAAATCTCGATGGAAATTCAAAAAACTTTGAACTCTGACATCGTGATGATTTTTGACGAATGTACGCCTTATCCTGCAACGCATGAAGAAGCACAAAAATCTTTGCAATTGTCTTTACGCTGGGCAAAACGCTGTAAAACACATCACCATGATGAACTACAAAACAGCAACGCGCTGTTCGGGATTATTCAAGGCGGTATGTACGAAGATTTACGTGTTGAATCTTTAAACGGCTTACTTGAAATTGGTTTTGATGGTTATGCCATTGGCGGTCTTTCGGTGGGTGAACCGAAAGAAGAAATGATCAAAGTACTGGATTATTTGCCAGCTAAAATGCCAGAAGATAAACCACGTTATTTGATGGGCGTCGGCAAGCCAGAAGATATTGTGGAAGCAATTCGTCGTGGCGTCGATATGTTCGACTGCGTGATGCCAACCCGTAATGCGCGCAATGGTCATTACTTTGTAACCGATGGCTTGGTGCGTATTCGTAACAGTAAGTATCGTCATGACCAAAGCCCGCTCGATCCGCATTGTGATTGCTATACTTGCAAGAACTTTACCCGCGCTTATTTGTTTCATTTAGAAAAATGTGGCGAAATGTTGGGGTCAATGTTGGGCACTATTCATAACTTACGTTATTACCAACGCTTTACCCAAGATATTCGCAATGCCTTAGATAACGGCACTTTCGATGAATTTGTACAGGACTTTTATGCCCGTCGTGGCCTAGAAGTACCGCCTTGTCCTGAAGATTAGTCTTTTCAGTATTTGCGCTGAGTAAAAAGACAAGGTAAATTGCAGAACAAACCCAATTTATTATCAGATCACTGATCGCCAGTTTTTAGTTTAGGAAAATGAAATGAGCCTTTTTATTTCGACCGCTCACGCAGCAGGTGAAGCTGCACAACAACCAAGCCTTGTGGCTAACCTTTTAATGATTGCAGTCTTCATTGCAATTTTCTACTTCCTGATTTGGCGTCCACAATCAAAGCGTGCCAAAGAGCATCGTACACTGATTGAAAGCTTGGGCGTAGGCAGTGAAGTGGTATTCGCAGGTGGTCTTATGGGTAAAATCACGAAAATTGAAGGTGATTTTGCAGTGGTAGAGCTGAACCGTGGTGTAGAAGTAAAAGTACAACGCGCGAGTGTCATTTCAGTTCTTCCTGAAGGCACATTAAACAACCTCTAATCAAAAAGAGTCGTGCTCACGCACGACTTTTTCATTTTAAGAAGAAAATAAATGCGTTACCCAGCATGGAAATATCTGCTCATCCTCGTTGTTCTTGTGGTGAGTACATTATATGCCCTGCCTAGCTTGTATCCAGATGAACCTGCTGTTCAAATTTCAGGTGCCAAAGCTGGTACCCAAATTGATCAAAGCATCATACAAAAAGCAGAGCAAATTTTACAATCAGAAAATATTGCCAGTCATGACAACAGCTTTACCAACAATGCTGCATTGTTGCGTTTAGACACCTCAGAAGCCCAACTCAAAGCCAAAGAAGCTTTACGTCGCGGTTTAGGTGATGACTATGTCGTGGCACTGAACCTTGCGCCAACCACACCAGAATGGCTACAAAAAATTGGTGCAAAACCAATGAAACTCGGTCTGGACTTACGTGGTGGTGTACACTTCTTATTAGAAGTGGATATGGACAAGGCCATCAGCCAGCGTATGGAAACTTCAGCCACCGATTTACGCCGTCAATTGCGTGACAACAAGCTGAAATTTAATAGCCTTTCGCTGAATAACAACACCATCACCCTACAGTTTGCCAATAATGCAGACCGTGATGCAGTGATGGATTTCTTGCGTCGTAACGGCAATGAATACACACAGCAAGCTGTAGCCACCACAGAAGGCTCTAGCTTACGTCTGAACTATACCGATGTCCGTAAACAGGAAATTCAGTCGTATGCGGTCAATCAGAACTTAACTACTTTACGTAACCGTATTAACGAGTTAGGTGTGGCTGAAGCTTTGGTACAAACTCAAGGTAGCAACCGTATTGTAGTGGAATTGCCAGGCGTACAAGATACTGCTGAAGCGAAGCGTGTACTCGGTCGTACTGCGAACCTCGAATTCCGTTTGGTGTCTGACTTAAATGATCAATACATTGATCCGTACACAGGTCAGACTACAGGTACAGTACCACCTGGCACAGAAGCGTTTGCCTTTGAATCTTTGGACAGTGGTCGCCAATTATTATTGAACCGCAGCCGTATTTTAACGGGTGAGCGTGTTCAAAATGCGTCGAGTGGTTTTAGCCAAGATACAGGCGGTGCAGAAGTTAACATTACCCTTGATGCTGCGGGCGGTAAACTCATGGCAGATGCGACACGTAACGCTGTGGGTAAACGTATGGCGGTATTGTTTATTGAAAACAAACAACGTATTAGCTATGTGACCGATGAAACTGGCACACAAACTGAAGTACGCACCCCATATACCGAATCTGTCGTCATTAATGCTGCAACCATTCAGGCGGTATTGGGTTCGCAGTTCCGTATTACAGGTCTAGATTCCCCACAAGAAGCCTCTGAATTGGCCTTAATGCTTCGTGCAGGTGCCTTGGCAGCGCCAATGTACTTTGTTGAAGAACGTGTGATTGGTCCAAGCTTGGGTCAAGAAAACATTGATAAAGGCGTATTGTCGACTCAGATTGGCTTCATTTTGGTTGCAATCTGGATGGTGGTGTTCTTCCGTCTGTTTGGTCTGATTGCCAACTTCGCTTTAGTATTTAACTTAGCCATGATTTTAACCGTCATGTCTTGGATTGGTGCATCACTCACCTTGCCGGGTATTGCGGGTATCGTAATTACCATTGGTATGGCGGTAGATGCCAACGTCTTGATTTGTGAGCGAATACGAGAGGAAATTAAGTGGGGCGCCTCGCCCAAACAAGCCATTGTGGCAGGTTATGACCGAGCGTATAACACTATTTTCGACTCGAACTTAACCACATTCTTGGTGGCATTCATTCTATTTGCGATTGGTACAGGCCCAATCAAAGGCTTTGCTGTGACGCTCATGATTGGTATTGTCTGCTCGATGTTTACTGCAATTACAGTGACCCGTGCAATTGTACAACTCATCTACGGCAAAAAACGTAACTTGAAAAAGTTGAGCATTTAAGGAGATCACTGATGACTGAGAATACTCAACTGCCTTCAAAAAAATATGGCCGCCCTGATGATGAGCGCGTGATTCCGTTTATGAAGATTGCTTTGCCTGCGGCGATGCTTTCTATTCTATTAACGGTTGCCAGTATCTTCTTCATTGCCACCAAAGGTTTAAACTTAGGTTTGGACTTTACTGGGGGTATTGCTGCAGAACTCAACTATAGCAATCCAGTAAAAGCCACCGATGTTTCTAACGCATTGGTCAAAGCAGGCTTTAACGACCCTGTGGTACAAACGCTTGGTTCAGACCGCGACCTAATGGTACGTATGCCTGTGCAAGAAGATGTTGAAGCAGAAGACTTAACCAAAGCAATTACTGCTGCGGTACAACTACCAAATAACACGGCAACTGTGCCAAAGGTAGATGTGGTGGGTGGTCAAGTCGGTAATGAGCTATACGTACGTTCTGCGGGCGCTGTCGCTTTAGCACTGTTATTGATGTTGGTTTATGTCACCATTCGCTTTGAATTCAAACTGGCAATGGGTGCGGTACTGTCATTGTTCCACGATATTATTGTGACACTGGGTATTTTTGCCATGATGCAATGGCCATTTGATCTGACTGTATTGGCAGCGTTATTGGCGATTATTGGCTTCTCACTCAACGATAACATTGTTGTATCTGACCGTATTCGTGAAAACTTCCGTAAAATCCGTGGTGCGACACCGCTTGAAGTGGTGAACATTGCACTGACAGAAACCTTACGTCGTACCATTCACACCTCTATGACCCTATTATTGGTTGTAGTCGCAATGATGCTCATGGGCGGTGATGGTCTGAAATGGTTCTCGATTGCGATGTTTGTGGGTGTATTTGTCGGAACATATTCATCTATTTACATTGGTACAGCCTTTGCTTTATGGCGCGGTTTGAACCGTCAGGACTTCATTGTTCAAGTCAAACCTGAATTTGAAGGTGAAGAGCAAGAAATTCCATAATGCATTTCTGCTAACACCAACATTCAAGCCTATCTTCGGATAGGCTTTTTTGCGCCTTAGCATTGCGATATTTGCGCTGACGTTGGTAAGCGTCCGCTGAACCCCATGCCTATTTTTTAATTCGGTTCAGGTTTCCAGCGGTGTGGTAGCAATTCTTCAATCTGAGTCACTTTATGTGTCGGCAGCCTTTTCAGCACATCACTTAAATAGGCATACGGATCCAAGCCATTCAGCTTTGCTGACTGGATTAAAGTCATGATATTCGCCGCTCGCTGACCACTGCGCAGCGAACCTGCAAACAGCCAGTTCTTGCGCCCCAACGCCCAGGGACGCATTTGATTTTCTATCCAGTTATTGTCAATCGGTAGATTGCCATCATCCAGATAGCGGCTTAAGGCTGGCCAACGCTTCAGAGTGTAATTGATGGCCTTGGCGGTGGGAGAACTCGATGGCACTGTCAGATGATGTTGGTTGAGCCATTCATATAGTTGTTGCATCACTGGTTGACTATGCTGTTGTCGGTATTCGCGGCGGTCTTCCGCTGTACCATCGGTCTTTTTCCTGAGTTCTGCTTCTATGGCATACAGTTTCTGAATCAGCACTAAGGCCTGTTCAGCAACCTGACTTTTCCTGGTCACATGCAGTTCATAGAATTTACGACGTGCATGGGCCATGCAGCCCACCTCAATGACCTGGCCTGATTTAAAGCGTGCTTTATAACCACTGTAATCATCACAGACTAGATAACCCTGCCAGCCTTTCAAGAACTCTGCAGCATGCTGGCCTGAACGACTATCCTGAAAGTCATAGATCACCGCCTGAACTGGATTGTACTGTGTAGTGGCATAGGCCCAGACATAACCTTTCTTCGGTTTTTTATCATTCTCACCCATCCGCATGATGGTGACCGGCGTTTCATCGGCATGGATCACCCGCTGTTGCAACACCACCTGTTTTAAGGCATTAGCCAGAGGTTCCAGTTCCACACCGCAGCGACCTATCCAGTCAGATAAAGTGGATCTGGACAGATCAATGCCAGCCCGCTGATAGATCAGGCGCTGACGGTACAGCGGTAAATGATCGGCATATTTCGATACCAGCACATGGCTGAGCAGTTCAGGACTGGCAATACCTTTATCAATCACATAGGCGGGCATCGCTTGCTGAGTCAGGGTGTCGCACTGATCACAGACCCATTTGCCACGCACATGCTGTTCCTTATAGAACTGTGCCGGTCTGAAATGCAGTTTTTCACTGACATCTTCGCCGATACGACGAAGTTGGCAGCCACAAGCGCATTGGGTTGATGCAGGTTCATGCTCAATACGGATGGTGTGTAGATGATCTGGCAGCAGTCGACGTTTAGGTTTATTGGTTTTGGCTTTGTGTGTCGCTGCATGGGTTTTATCTGCATTTAATCGTTCTAATTCCAGATCAACCGCGGCAATATCTTCTTCGACCGCCTCATCCCACAGATGGATTTGTTTTGCGGTGAGATGTTCGTTTTTACTGCCGAATTTATGCTGTTTAAACAGCGCCAGTTCATGCTCGTATTTTTGATTGAGAATAGAAAGATGCTGAACTTTAGAATCTAATTGCTGATTGGTGACTTCAAGATGTTGAACTTTGGCATCTAATTGTTGATTTGATACTTCCAGATGTTGAACTTGAGCATCTAATTGTTGTTTATCTTCTGCGAGTTGTTGATGCTGCATCGCCAACTGCCGGGTGAATTCCAGCAGTTGTTCATGGGTCAGTTGGCTTAAATCTGGCAGCGTATTCATGACCGCAGTATACCTGAGGTCATGAGAAGAATGAAATAGAACGTTTGGAGGATGGCAGAATAGCCGAGCTTGGTTTAGAGCATCGTGACCACCTGCTGTCGTCCAATGCGCTGCCAGGGCAAACCTTGGATCAGTGCCTGTAACTGTTCCGGGTTGAGAGCTACGCTTTCACCCTGGTGAACTTTAGCCCAGTGGAATTTTCCCTGTTCCAGCCGCCGGGCACACAGCCAGATGCCCAGTCCATCATGTACCAACACTTTCATGCGATGGCCACGTTTATTACAGAACAGGTAAGCACAATGCGGTTTAATGTAGCCAAAGGCTCTCACCACCTGAGCCATGACAGTATCCATCCCTGCTCGCATATCCAGAGGTTGGGTAGAAAGCCAGATTTCATCGATACGGATCATGTTGCCAGCACCTTGAGTAATTCTGCCAAGGCAGGTATTTCTGATGTCTGCCATTTTAGCTGAATATCATTATTCGTATGAGGCACGGTGATACACAACGTGATCCTCTCATCAATAGGTTGGCTGATTGCAGCAGTGTAAGGCAAAGCAATAAATGCTGGATTCACATGAGTAGGATCCTGCACGGCACCATCATGATGGCTGAGGGTCCTGATCCAACGACTGACAAGGTTGGCATTAATACTATGTTGCAGTGCGACCGAAGCGATCGAGGTATTAGGATTTTTGCAGGCATTGACAATACTGAGTTTGAATTCTTTGCTGTATGTTCTGCGTTTTTTAGCAACAGGAGGTGTTGCTGAATATATATCCATGTTCATGGATTAAGTCCCCACTTGTTTTTAGGTGGGAACTAAATTAAGGCTTATAGGATCGCTTGGTAAGGCTGTGTTAGCCGGATGCTTACTGACGTTGCGATGTTAATGCTGAATAATATGAATCTGTGGAAATTGAAAGCCTGCGCAAGATGGCGCTGCTCGCCACGCTACAGTCAGCATACAATCTGATAAACGAAAGTTTTGATAGGCAAAATGCCCAATCTGTGGATGATGACAAATACCACCCTGTGCATTGGGATGCATACGGGTATCTAGCTCATTCAGACTTAAACGAATCCCCAAACCTGATGCCTTCAGCACTGCTTCTTTGGTTGTCCAGACACGAAACCAATAGTCGGCATCGTGTTCCAAATCTTGCCAGTATTGGAGTTCATTGGGATGAAACGCATGTTGTGCCAAGGCATCAAAACGTACCTTGCGGTCTAAGTCTTCGACATCTACGCCAACATCGAGCAATTCAAAACTGCTTGCCAAAGCATAATGCTGACGGCTATGACTATGGTTAAACTGCAATTGAGGGAATGCCGTCAAAAATGGTTTGCCATGTAGGTTACGCTCAATATCGCTGTTTTGAATATCGTGTTCTAAGTATCCAGAAAGCAATTGATTCCGATGCCGATAAATAGCCTGTTTTTGCTTTTGAATCTGTTCACTGCGTACAGCACTTGGATCGGGACTAAAAATCTGCTGAATGCGGCTAACATTCACACAAATTTTTTTAGGTATTTTATTCATCCGCCCTTCTCCATTTTGGCTGAAATACGATAGAAAAAAACCAGCAAACATGCTGGTTTTTTAAAGCGTGCTCGCTTAGCTGCCTTGCACCAAACGACGTGCGCTGATAATCCCTGGTTGCTGCTCTAAACGTGCCAACAAACGAGAAAGTTGCGCCAAGCCTTTAACCTCAATTAACAATTTCATATTGGCGATACCATCACTTTCAGAAATAGTATTCACCTGACGAATGTTAATTTGATCGGCAAAAATCACTTGGGTTAAGTCTTTGAGCAAACCACGGCGGTCATAGGCTTCCACCACAATTTGCACGCTTTGACCACGGGTTGGCTGCATTTCCCAATCGGCTTCTACCGCACGTTCAGGTTCGTTGCCAATCATACGCACATAGTCCGAACACGCCACTTTGTGAATACTCACACCACGGTTCAGGGTAATATACCCCGCAATCGCTTCACCATGCACAGGCTGACAGCATTGTGCGATATGCAGTTCAACGTTATCCAAACCATCAATCAAAATGCCATGTGCCGATAAGGTATGGCTGGCACGTGGGTTCAAGGTTGGCTTCAACACCAGTTCAGGTTCATCCTGATCTAAGTGCATGTGACGATTGACCTGATTAATTAAGGCATGCAGGCTAATATCACCATTCACCAAACCAATCAGAATGTCTTCACCTGTTTTGACGTTAAAGTGATTGCAATAATCATTTAAATCAATACTTTTTGGATGAATCGCCAAACGTGACAATTCTTTATTGAGCACTTCACGCCCAACTTCCAGATTTTTACTGCGGTCTTGCTGTCTAAACCAATGACGCAGCTTATCGCGCGCACGTGCTGTCTTAATATAACCTAAAGAATTCACCAACCAATCACGGTTCGGTTCACGGTCTTTTTTGGTCAAAATCTCGACCTGCTCGCCTGTTTTTAAAGTATAGGTGAGCGGCACATAGCGCTGATTGACCCGTGCGGCATAGCATTTATTGCCGACTTCGGTATGCACATGATAAGCAAAGTCCAGCACCGTTGAGCCACGTGGCAATTCTTTAATATCACCATCACGGCTGAACACATAAATTTTCTCAAAATCTTCAAACTCTTGGATTTGTTCAAAATTTTCAGAATCATCATCTTCTTTATGTGCGCTGGCATCGTTACGTTCCTGATAATGCTCCAAAACAGAACGCAAAGAATGTAAACGATGATTAAACGAATGGTCTGTGGCTTTAGAACCTTCTTTATAATTAAAGTGTGAACATACCCCAAGCTCGGCTTCTTCGTGCATATCTAGGGTACGAATTTGCACTTCAAGCGACTTGTTTTCTGCAATTACGGCAGTATGCAATGAGCGATAACCATTGGCTTTTGGATTGGTAATGTAATCATCAAACTGGTGCGGAATATGCCGCCACAATTGATGTACGATGCCCAAAGAGTGGTAACACTCTGGAATGGTTTTCACCAAAACACGTACAGCACGAATGTCATAGAGCTGATCGAAGCTGAGGTTTTTACTCTTCATTTTTCGATAAATCGAATAAATGTGTTTCACCCGCCCGCTAATTTCGGCATGAATACCATTATTGCCCAGCTCTGTACGCAATTGCTCAATTACGTTTTGAATGTAGTTTTCACGCTCCAAACGCTTTTCATTCAGTAACGTCGCAATTTCTTTATAACGGTCTGGCGCCAAATAACGGAAGGCTAAATCTTCGAGTTCCCATTTCAGTTGGGCAATGCCTAAACGGTGTGCCAATGGCGAGTAAATGGTTAAAATTTCTCGCGCCACACGCTCCTGACGTTCTTTGGAAGCGGTTGCCAACTCACGTAATGAATAGGTACGTTCTGCCAGTTTAATTAGCACCACGCGCACATCTTCCGTCATGGAAATCAGCATTTTATAAATGCCTGTTAAATGTTCACGCTGGTTATTATTAAAATGGTCTTCTAAACGCTTATTTTTCTCAATCAGTTCAGACAACTTACCCATCGACAAGGTGCCTTTGATCAAGCCATAAACTGCTTCACCAAATTCTTCACGCACTTCATCTAACTGCATGACATTTTCACGCACGCTACGATAGAGCATGGCTGCAGACAAAGTGTCTTCATCGACATGCAAGTGCGCTAAAATATTCGCCATCTCAATACCTGTATATAAGGTATGCGATGGATGACTGACGTCTGTTTCCAGCTCTTTTTTCAGGGTGTAATTGGCAACGCGTTCTAATTGTTCAAGTGCCGCCCCATCGTAAATCCCGCGTACTCGGTCTAGCCATTCTGCTAAATCCTGTCGGGCTTGCTCGGCATGTTCTACAGTCGTTTCCTCAGACAGTTCATTTAAACGTCCAGGAAGTTGTTCACGTACTGTGACCATACCCTTCTCCTACCTCTATGTACTTCATATTATAAATCGTTTATTTGCTTTTCTTTCTCAAACAAGGCAATGGATTCGACATGCCCCGTATGCGGAAACATATCCATCACGCCTGCTTTTTTCAATTGATAGCCCTGCTTGACCAATACACCTGCATCCCTTGCGAGTGTGGCTGGATTACAAGACACATAAACGATTCTATCTGCGCCAAATTTGGGCACATAATACATCACTTCCTCTGCGCCTGAACGCGGAGGGTCAATTAATAATGCCTCAAATCCTTGATTTGCCCAAGAATGATGCGAAAAATCTTTTGTTAAATCTTGTGAATAAAACTTAACATTGTCTAAATCATTACGTTGTGCATTCTCTGCACCACGCTGCACCATTTGCTCTGAACCCTCTACAGCAACCACCTTTCCTGTTGCACCTACACAACGTGCAAGCGGCAATGAAAAGTTGCCTAATCCACAAAACAGATCAAGCACCCGATCACCTGATTTTAAGTTAAGCAAATCACATGCCAGCTTAACCATTTGTGGATTAATTGTAGAATTGACTTGGGTAAAGTCTTGGGGATGAAAGCCAAAATTCACATCAAAATCATCTAAACGATAATGCAAACGCATTGCTGCGTGCGGATCATCAACCCGATGCAAACTGTGTGGGCCTTCAGGCTGCAAATACAATTGCCAGTGTTTCTGTAACGCAAACTGCTGTAACTGGTTGATATCGGCTGCAGATAGTTGTTCTGTATGCCTTACCACCAAAGCAATCTCTTGATCTCCCATTGCCAATTCTATATGACCAATATGGGCTTTGCCTGTTAGACTTTGGAGTAGCTGCTTGATTCGTGTTAAAGAACCAAAAGCCTGATCCAACACCATACAGCGGTCAATTGAGGTCAATTTATTGCTATTACGCTCACGAAAACCGACCACCAATTTGTCTTGACTGGCAATATAACGCACCCCAACACGGGCTTTACGGCGATAATCTTCACGCTGTGAACGCAAAGGCGCTAACCATTCTTCAGGCTGAATTTGCGCAAAATGTTGCAGATGCGACTGCAACACCTGTTGTTTGAGATGAATCTGCTCATCCAACTGAATATGCTGCATGCTACAACCACCGCAACGCTGATAATGTGGACATTTTGGCGTAACCCGTAATGTCGAAGGCTCACCCAGCACTTCTAGACACTCGGCTTCTTCTAAGCGTTTGTTACTATGCGTAATTTTGGCGCGTACTGTTTCACCAGGCAATGCGCCCTCTATAAAAACTGTTTTCCCCTGCTTCTCGGCTGGATGACCCGACTGAGCTGTGTAGTGTGCAATCCCGCGCCCTTCATGTGACAACGATTCCACCTGAAAGCAATATTCAGCCTGCTGCGTGGTACGGTTTTTACTGCGATGTTTCATATCAGTCTAAATATCGGAAGATGGGGAAGATTGAAAAGGCATCACGGATTCATTTGAAGGCGTGGTGACACTTTGTTCAGGAAAATCTGTACGGGTAAATTCAGTTTGCTGCGAACTGTGCTGCCACACGCTTAAAAAGTCTGCATGCTGCGGCTGAGTATGCAAATATTGAATGGTATGCTGTACCCATAAAGTATGCTCTTCAAGCAGCAATTGCCCTTTGAGCAGCAGCCAACGCAAATAAATCAACCAAGTATTTAAGACATCGCCTTCACAATAACGCGTCAGCCTTGACCATTCGCCGCTTTGCATAAATGCAGGAACATGATAGCCCGCATCTACACGTTTACCCGGAAAACCTAGCAAATACGCAATGTCATCCAACTTTTGAAAATGACGACCATTAAACATTGCCATCACATCCATTAAATCGACATGACGCTGATGGTAACGGTTTTGATAATTGTTATAGCGCTTTTGCTGATCAATCTCGCCCTGATCAAATAAACTTGGTGCAGACAGCCCGTGATACATGGCGCGGAATAAAATCACTGGCAAATCAAACTGCGAACCGTTCCAACTGACCAAAGTCGGATGACGCTTATCAAAAATAGACAAAAACTTTTTCAGCATTGTCGCTTCGCTGTCGTGTTCACGGCTAAAGGAAAACAGCTTCATGCCGTGTTCATCAATCCACAAGCCTGAAATACACACAATTTCATGCAAAGGCAAACGCTGAAAATCGGTGCCCGCCTCTTGGCGACGCAACTTCATTAATGCTTGTTCAAGCTCTGCTTCGGGTAAATCGAGTTGATATAAATGCGCGCCTGACTTCAAATCGGTAACGGTTTCTATATCGAAAATCAGCACAGGTAAACGCATAAAATCTTACTCAATGGGTGATAGAAAAATGAATATCACAATTCAGTATCTTGAACAGAGAACAAACCTGTCGATAAATAACGATCACCACGGTCACAAACAATACAAACAATCACTGCATCTGGATTTTTTTCGGCAATTTTTAAAGCTGCCCATACCGCACCGCCCGATGATGTGCCTGCGCTGATGCCTTCTTTTTGCGCCAGTTTACGCATGGTTTTTTCCGCTTCAATTTGCGGAATATCAATAATACGATCAACACGACTACGGTCAAAAATGGTTGGTAAATATGCTTCAGGCCAACGGCGAATCCCTGCAATACTTGAACCATCTGAAGGTTGTAAACCAATAATTTGAATCTCTGGATTTTGTTCTTTTAAGTATTTAGACACCCCCATAATGGTGCCTGTTGTGCCCATAGAGCTGACAAAGTGGGTAATTTTACCGCCCGTTTGCTGCCAAATTTCAGGCCCTGTGGTCAGGTAATGTGCTTCAACATTATCTGGGTTACCAAATTGGTTCAGCACCAAGCCTTTGCCTTCGCGTTGCATTTGCAAAGCCAAATCGCGCGCGCCTTCCATGCCTTGTGCTTTAGTCACTTCAATCAATTCTGCACCATAGGCACGCATGGCATCTTTACGTTCTTGGCTCATATTGTCAGGCATGATCAGCTGCATTTTATAGCCACGCATAGCTGCAACCATCGCCAAAGCAATGCCGGTATTGCCACTGGTTGCCTCAATTAAAGTATCGCCCGGTTGAATTTCACCGCGTTTTTCTGCCTGCATAATCATGTTGTAGGCAGGACGATCTTTAACAGAACCCGCAGGGTTATTGCCTTCCAGTTTTGCCAAAACCGTTGCCTGCGTATGACTTGCCAAACGCTGCAAACGCACCAATGGGGTTTTGCCCACATAATGATCTAACAAAAATTCATCACTTTGGAAATCTGATTGGGTATCAAGCATGGTCTGCACCAATATCAAGGTGGGCTTATTGTATGAAAATTTGCACCTTCCTGCACGTTTTTCACAGGCTTTTTATCAAAACAGCAATACTCTGCCGACAATTTATGCATCACTCACTGCCTACACAATTCTAGGCAAGATGAACACAATTTCAGATTGTCTTTTGCGGGATGGATGCAAAAAAATGCACACCGATTGATTGCGAGATGCAGCTGAACCACTCGCACCAAACAGATGAAAACACAGTCAGGAGAAATAAAGCATGCTAAACTGCCAAACATAGGGATTAAACTGCGTTAACCATGTCAAATATCAATAAAAAGTTATTTAAGCGCTTACATTTAAATCATGCTTATGGACAGCTGATTGCACTTATTTTTGTGCCAATTATGGTTTTGGCATGCGTCGGCACGATGCTAGTTTTATCTGAAACCTCGAATGCCGCAAAAGCACAGCAGCGACAAATGGCAATTGCGATTTTGACCCGTTTTGAGTTGCCATCTGAAGCAGCTTTGCATCAACTGGCTAGCTTTCCGTGGAAGTACGAAGAAGCACGTACTTTTATGCAAAACATGATGAACGAAAAGCACTTGATTCGTACTGCACTGATTGATGCTTCTGGTACACGCCGTTTAAGCATGGGCTTTCAAGACCAAGCCGAATGGCCCAAATTCCCTAAAAATGCCGATTTTTTTGGCCCAATTCTGTATAAAAATAATCATGTGTATGGCATGCAAATTCAGCAAGACATCAACCGTCCTGCATGGTTGCTGATTGAACTGGACAATCAGCCATTACAAATTGCCCGTTATCGGGTCATGATTGTATTAATTGCCACAGGCTTGCTGACCCTGTTGTTGTTATTGCTGTGTCTGAATTTCTATTCACGACGCTGGATTGCACCCATGTATGAAATTCGCATGCAGCTACAACGCCTGAATGCCGATACGCTCGATCAACACATGGTCATTAACAGTACTGGCGAATTACGCTTATTGCAGCGTGATATTGCCAATGTGGTAAAACGCCTGCATTTCAGCTTTTTAGAACTCAAAGAACATACCGAACAAACTGAAGATGACTTGCGCCGCACCCTCGATACTTTGGAAGTGCAAAACATCACTTATCGTCAGGCACGTGACCAAGCGATTTCTGCCAACCAGTCTAAATCGGTATTTTTAGCCAACATCAGTCACGAACTCAGAACACCATTGAACAGTATTGATGGCTTTATTCACCTGTTATTGCGTCAGGAAAATCTTAGCAATGAACAGAATTTATATTTACAGACCATTCGTAAATCATCGGCGCATCTTTTAGCACTCATTAATGACGTATTGGATTTTTCTAAAATTGATGCAGGCAAACTGGAACTGGATACCGCACCCTTTGATTTAGAAGAAGCCATTTTTGATGTGATGGATATGCTCTCGCCTTTGGCTGCGCAAAAACACATCAACATGGCCTTTTATTTTGCCGATAACGTGCCGCAATATGTGCTGGGCGATGCTTTACGTTTCAAGCAAATTTTAACCAATTTAATTTCCAATGCGATTAAATTCACCCCCGATGGTGAAATTATTGTACGGGCGCGGGTAGAACATGACGATATTAGACAATGCTTAATTCACTTTAGCGTCCAAGACAGTGGCATTGGCTTAAGCGGTACAGACCGTAAAAAATTGTTTGAGTCTTTCTCTCAAGGTGATACTTCGGTCACGCGTCAATTTGGTGGTACAGGTTTAGGTTTGGCCATTTCCAAACAGTTGGTGCATTTGATGCAAGGTCAAATTGGCTTTGAAGACAATCAGGAACGCGCCCCAACCGAAAAAGGCTCGACCTTCTGGTTTACTGCCATGTTTGCGGTAGATGAAGCGCATGCACAGCAGCATCCAAACTTTAAAGAGATTCAGGTGGTGTCGTATTTGGCGCACCCTGCCACAGCGAATGTCTTGCGTCATTATCTTGAAAATTATGCGGTGCGACATATTGAAGCCGCTTCAATTTTAGATTTATTTAGCCGCTTAAAAGATGTATCCGACCTGCAAGACAATACTTGGTTGATTGTTGATCATAGTGGCGACACCGAAGCTTTATTAAAAGAAATTCGTACCCGTTATCAAGGTAACTTGGCAGTGTATGGCTATCAAATGGCGCTAGACCCAAGTCTGTTAAATGAATATCGTGCGCGCGCTTTGTATCAACCGCTCAGTCGTTCAGCCTTAATTGACTTACTCAACAATGAAAACAGTTTTGATGAACAGGAGTCTGCATCATTTGATGGTAAAGGCCTGCACGTTTTAGCGGTGGATGACCATCTACCAAACCTGATTGTACTCGAAGCCTTGTTGGGCGAACTGAATGTGACCACCACCAAAGCGCAAAGTGGTCAGGAAGCTTTGGGGATTTTGCAGCAACGCATTGAGCAGGGACAGCAACCATTTGACCTGATCTTTATGGATATTCAAATGCCTGTGATGTCGGGGGTAGATACCACCCGTGCGATTCGTTCTTTAGAATCGACTTTGGAAAATCACAAACGCTTACCTATTATTGCCCTCACCGCGCATGCTCTTGCCGATGAAAAGCAAAAATTACTCAAAGTCGGTATGGATGACTATGTCACCAAACCGATTCAGATTGAACAAATCATCCAAATTTTAACCCATTGGACCACGCAAAGTTTTAATAAGCCACCTGCAGTCGATAAAGCCATTGTGATTGAAGCGCTAGATCCACAGGTGTTGGATTGGCAACAAAGCCTAATGCTGGCAGCCAACAAAGAAGACCTTGCAGTGGATTTACTGAAAATGCTAGTGGATAGCTTTGCCACAGAATTACATGAAATTGAACAGCTGATTGAACTGGAAGATTTCCCACAACTCGAGCATGTGTTGCATCGTCTGTATGGTGCGACCCGCTATGTTGGCACACCGAACCTGCAAGAAGTAACAGGCTCATTTGAACAGTTTGTTTCGACCTTACGTAAAGAACGTCGTAAAGCCGATGATCTGTTTGTGCAAGAGGTCTTAAACCGTTATCAGGAATTACAAACCTGTATACAGCAAGTTGAACATGCGGCAGAACACATTTTTACCAAACACAATGCGGTGAGTTAGCCAACATCAAAGTGACATTCACCGCGAACGCCTCAACGAGAAGATACAGTTTGTAAGCACGACTCACCCAGCACTATTCACAAAAAAAAGTCACGTAATCAAAGGCAAGGTCGCAAGGCTTTGCCGTGACTCTGCTGTCATTTATCGCACTGCTGCCCATGTTATGCTTTGCCCAGTAAAAACAAGAGCTCACATCATGACCTTACTTCGTATCGAAAAAAATAATGGCATCGCCACAGTTTCCCTGAACCGCCCAGACAAACGCAATGCCATGAGTTTTGCCCTACTCAAAGAATTGGTGCGGACTGCCGAAAAACTTAAAAAAGACCGCAGCTTACGTTGTGTAATTTTAACAGGCGAAGCAAAGGTATTTAGTGCAGGCATTGACTTGGCCGACCTCAACAATCCACAAAACCGTGCATTTGCGGCTTGGGAGTTAATTAAGCCAGGGCAAAGCCTGTTTCAAAAAGCATTTCTCGTTTGGCAACAATTGCCTGTACCTGTAATTGCTGCAATTGAAGGCTATTGTTTTGGTGCAGGGATGCAATTGGCCTTGGCCGCAGATATTCGTATCGCGCATCCTGACACACAAATGTCGATTATGGAAAGCCGTTGGGGCTTAGTGCCTGATATGGGGCTAAGCCGTTCTTTAAAAGGTTTAATCGGTCTAGACCTTGCCAAAGAGCTGACTTTAACTGCGCGTATTTTTGATGCCAACTATGCCAAAGAAATTGGTTTGGTCACGCATTTAGATGCAACCCCCTTACAAAAAGCACAAGCCCTTGCTGAAGAAATTGCACAACGCTCCCCAGATGCATTGGCTGCAGCCAAACAAGTGCTGGATGCTATGGAACATGCGCCAAATAAATCTTTACGTTTAGAAAAAATTTGGCAATTAAAATTATTGCTGGGTAAAAATAGCCAACTGGCACGTAAAAAGGACAAGAACCCTGAAGTGACCTTTGCACCGCGTCAGTTTTGATTCAGTTCAAACACAACAGACTTTGACCAAAGGCTAAATTGACATTTCAAGCCAGACTTGTACTGTAGGCAAAAATGGAGAATCAGCGCTATGCATTTTGATCGTGACACAAAAATCGCTTTTTTAGGTATGGGACTTATGGGGACGCGCATGGCAACCCGCTTAGTTCAGGCAGGTTTTGAGGTCGCGGTGTGGAATCGTAGCCCTGCGGCTTGCGAATCTGTGCTCAGTCTGGGGGCAAAACCGCTGCAATTGAGCGAGATCGGACAATATCCAGTGATCTTGAGTTGCCTTGCCGATGATAATGCCGTCCAAGCTGTATTAGATCAAATTGAGCCTTTTTTGACTGCTCAACAAGTCATTGTCGATTTTTCCAGTTTGTCTGTAGATCAAACCCAAAAGCTAGCGCAGCAAGCCAACCTCAAACAGGTCACATGGATTGACTCACCTGTATCGGGAGGCACTGCGGGAGCCGAACAAGGTAGTTTGGTGATTTTTGCAGGGGGTGATGCAAACACCATCGAAAAATTAAGCCCGATTTATGATGTGCTGTCACAACGTGTGACCCGTATGGGCGAAACAGGCACAGGACAAGCCACTAAAATCTGCAACCAACTGATTGTTGCTGCCAACAGCACCCTAATTGCCGAAGCTGTTGCCTTAGCAGGACAGGCAGGCGTAGACACCCGTTTACTTGCACCTGCTTTGGCGGGTGGTTTTGCCGACTCGAAACCGTTTCAGATTTTAACTCCACGTATGGCAACTCACAGTTTTGAGCCTGTGCAATGGAAAGTCCAAACCCTGTCTAAAGATTTAAACAATGCCTTACAACTGGCAGCGCAATTTCAGTTACAGATTCCTGTGGCAGAAAAAGCCCTTTCACAACTGCAAGCCCATCAAGCCAAGGGTTTTGCAGAAGCAGATTTAGCCACCATTATTCATCAGGTCGAAGCTTAATCGGCTTGATTCCTGATCCAACCTTTGCCTGCAAGGAGCACCTGCATGTCTAAACTGGCGGTTAATCTGTCGATGATTTTTACCGAAGTGCCTTTAATTGAACGCTTTGCCCTTGCACGCGAACATGGTTTTCAGCATGTTGAAATTCAATTTCCCTATGAGCTGAGTATTGAGCAGATTCAAACCCAACTCACACTCCACCAACTCAGCCTGTGTTTAATCAATGTCCCTGCGGGTGACCTCATGCAAGGCGGCAATGGTTTGGCGGGCGTACCCGGAAAAGAGATTGAATTTCATCATGCCTTAGAGTTAGCCATCCGCTATGCCACGGCATTAAATGTCCCTAGCGTCAATATTTTGGCAGGCAAACAACCTGTCGATGCCGATTTACTGCCTTGCTTAAACACACTGGCAGAAAACCTAAAACTGGCCTGCTCGATGCTCACTCAACATCATATTCAGCCTGTCTTTGAAATGATTAATGGCACCGACATGCCACGCTTTTTAGTACAAAATATTGCGCAAGCTCAAGAGATGCTAGAAGCAGTCAAACATCCTGCTCTTAAAATGCAATACGACTGTTATCACATGGCGATGATGGGTGAAGATGTGCTGAGCGCATTGCAAGAAAACATTCAGGATATTGGTCATATCCAGTTTGCCGACAATCCAGGACGCCATGAACCCGATTCAGGCGAGCTAGGCTATACTACTATTTTCAAATGGTTACAGCACAGTGCTTATTCAGGCTATATCGCTGCAGAATACCGCCCAAGTCTGGCGTCAAATCAATCATTTGCATGGAAAGACAAATACTTTCCCTCAAATCAAAGTGGTTAAAATTAAACCGATTTGAAATTTCAGGCTAAAACAGCTATATTAGACGATGAATAATTTTAGGAAATTATACACCCCATGAATTTAGAACCATCGCCCGGCGCTTCTAATTCTCACGATCTTGCAATGAATACCCAAAAGCATGACGTACAAACTTGTCTTAAAGTTGTACATGAAGCTCTCCTTGATGTAAAAGCCAAAGAAATTGTTGAACTTGATGTCAGCAGCATCAGCAATGTTTCAGATGCCATTGTGATTGCTAGCGGTACATCAACTCGCCACGTAAAATCTCTTGCCGACAATGTTGCCGAAGAAGCGCGCAAAGCAGGCTTCCGCCCAATTGGTATTGAAGGTGAACGTGATGCAGAATGGATCTTGGTCGATCTTGGTATGGTAGTGGTTCACATAATGCTACCAACAGCACGTAAATTCTACGACCTAGAAAGCTTATGGCGCACTACGCCTGAGTCTGTTGCTTAATACAACAGCTCACTTGAGCAGCCTTAAAGATACACAATAAGCGACTTTCAAATAAGTCGCTTTTTTAATGCAGATCTTTTGAAGCTCATATCCCTAATCATTTTTATATCGCATTAATCTACCCACCAAATATTGGTTTATATCATCCCCTACCCAATACATTGCTTCAAACCAATCCTATAAAACTCGCCCAAACTCAATCTGCCTGATCTCAATTAACCACTTTACATCAGCCATAAAAAAAACCGCCCGAAGGCGGTTTCATATCTGGAAACAGTGTCTTAGTGACCTGTACCGTTGATTGATTTAGTCATATCTTCCACAACTTTCTTGGCATCACCAAAGATCATCATGGTCTTGTCGTTATAGAACAAGTCGTTGTCTAGACCCGCATAACCTGTTGCCATTGAGCGCTTGATGACCATAATGGTACGTGCTTTATGCGCTTCAAGAATTGGCATGCCGTAAATTGGCGAGTTTGGATCGTCTTTTGCCGCAGGGTTAACTACGTCATTTGCACCAATCACCAACACCACATCTGTTGCAGGGAAATCTGAGTTGATTTCGTCCATTTCTAAGATGTCTTCATACGGTACGTCTGCTTCTGCAAGTAATACGTTCATGTGACCCGGCATACGACCTGCCACTGGGTGAATCGCAAAACGAACAGTTACACCTTGCTCTTTTAACAAGTTGGCCAATTCTTTGACCGCATTCTGTGCACGACCTTGCGCCATACCATAGCCCGGTACAATTACTACGCTGTCTGCATTTGACATCAAGAAGCCAGCATCATCAGCAGAACCTGAACGGTAGTTACGTTGTACTTGCGCACCCGCTGCTGCCGTTGGTGCTGCTGCACCGCCCATCGCACCACCAAACAATACGTTGATGATTGAACGGTTCATGGCTTTACACATGATGTAAGACAGAATCGCACCTGAAGAACCGACCAATGAGCCTGCAACAATCAGCATGTTGTTTTCAAGTGTGAAACCAATACCTGCTGCCGCCCAACCTGAGAACGAGTTCAACAATGACACCACAACTGGCATGTCACCACCACCCACTGGTGCAATCCATACCCAACCGAATGCCAATGCTAAACCTGTCATTGCCCAGAATGAAGTCATGTTGCCGCTCAGGAAGAAGTGAATCCCAAAACCGAGCATGGCAAGGAAAATTAACGCTTGAACAGGTTTTACCCATGCACCCGAAATGGTTTTTGCCCATTTCTTTGCCGCCAATTTACCGTATGCAAAAACAGATGCGGTAAAGGTAATCGCCCCCACGAAACAGCCTACAAACAATTCAAATAAATGAACTTTGCTCATTTCATGGAAAGTAATACCATTTGCAGCCAACAAGTCTGGACCAAGTTCGATCAACTTGTTGTTATGAATAATCGCAGCAATCGCAATTAAAACTGCAGCCAAACCGACTAAAGAGTGCATTAACGCTACAGTTTCAGGCATTTGAGTCATTGGCACCGTACGTGCGCGGGCAATACCCACCACCGCACCTGCTGCCATAGCTGCCAGAATCATCCACACAACTGGATTGTCTGCCACAAAGAATGTAGTCAAGACTGCAATCGCCATTGCGATCATGCCGTAACGGTTGCCCGCAATCGCAGTTTTAGGCCCAGACAAACCACGTAAAGTTAAGATAAAGAGCACAGCCCCGATTAAATAGAACCAGTCTGCATATTCACGAATAAATTCCATGCATTAGCCCTCTTTTTTCTTTGCTTTTGGTTTGAACATTTCCAGCATACGTGCAGTCACTGCAAAACCACCGAAAATATTGATGCTTGCCAAGAACACAGCAATCGCACCCAGTACACTCACCACATTAATGGTTTGGAAATCGACACTGCCTTCTACACCCATGATTGGTAGACCAACAGTTTGAATCATCGCACCGACAATAATGATTGAAGAAAGTGCATTGGTTACTGCCATTAATGGCGTATGTAACGCAGGTGTTACCCCCCACACCACGTAGTAACCTACGAAGATGGCAAGGACAAAAATCGTAATTGTTTCAACCATGAGAATTCTCCTTAACCACGCTTTAACAGCACTTGACCGTTATGAGTGACCAGCAACGCTTTCTGAATTTCTTCTTCAGGATTCAATGCGAAGTTCTTGTCGTTATCAAATAATGTTTCAACAAAATTCAACACATTACGCGCATATAGTGCAGATGCTTCTGTCGATACAGTCGATGGAATGTTTGGAATACCCAAAATTTTCACACCATTGGCAGTCACTACAGTTTCACCGCATTGTGAACCTTCGACGTTACCGCCCGTTTCGACTGCCATATCTAAAATCACAGAACCCGGCTTCATTTTTGCCACAGTTTCCGCTTTGATTAAACGCGGTGCATCACGACCCGGCAATAACGCAGTGGTAATCACGATATCCGCATTAGAAACGGCTTTATCGACAATCACTGCTTGGTCTTTAATGTATTGTTCACCAGGCATCCAGCCATAACCATTTTTGGCAGCATCGGCAGCTTTTTGTTGTTCTTCTTCAGACATTGGTACGTCTAACCACTTACCACCCAAAGATTCCACCTGATCTTTTGCCGTTGGACGCAAGTCAGTTGCTTCGACTACAGCACCTAAACGCTTCGCTGTTGCAATGGCTTGCAAACCAGCAACACCCACACCCATGATCACAACACGCGCAGGTTTTACAGTACCCGCTGCCGTCATTAACATTGGGAACATGCGTTGATATTCTGCTGCAGCCAACAACACAGATTTATAACCTGCCAAGTTGGCTTGTGATGACAACACGTCCATATTTTGCGCACGCGACAAGGTACGTGGCAAAAGCTCTAAAGCAAATGCAGACACCTGAGCCGCAGCAAATTGGTCTAATTCAGTATTGCGGTAAGGATCAAACATCGCCACCACAGTGCTGTTCGGTGCAAGTTTTTGAATTTCTTCACCCTTTGGGGCACGAACTTTCAAAATCATTTGGCTACCGCGATAAGCATCATCTGTCATGGTCGCGCCTACTTGTTCATAAGCGCTGTCGATATAAGCGGCTTTTACGCCTGCACCACGTTCAATGACTACGCTATGACCCGCGCTAATCAACTTCTTTACTGTTTCTGGCGTCGCAGCGACACGATTTTCACCGACAACAGTTTCGGTTGGAATTCCGATCTGCATGAGCGTTCCTCAAGCTAGTTTTTCTTAAGTCAACATCGTGGATAACGATGCTTTCCCCTCAGGATAAGTTTTGTTGAATTTTTGGATTCTAATGCAACATTTTTAAATTACCACCCAATATTTATTTAATAAATACCCATATTTTGAACTGATGATTCATAAAAATATTGTTGCGAGATATAATTGATAAGTTTTGCTTCTTGAATATAAGTCTAATTATTCAGCAAAACTTCGATTTGACGTGTCTAAAAGAAAAAAAGCGATGCTTTGAGCTTGCAGTTGACCACATTTAAATGAATTAAGCATTGATCATTCTGACACGCATTTCACTTAATTGGGAAAATCCGACTTAGCGCTAAAAGATTGCATATCTATACATTTAAGCGCTAAAAGCAAAAACTTAAACACCAAATTGACTTTTTTGACAATTTTTACACCGCACAACACAGTTCAATTTAGAAGTGTTTTGCCCATCTGAAAACCTTAGAAAAACCTACCTTTGCCTTATGAGTAAAATCGAATATTTGAAACAGTAAAACTTTTAAAAGAAGCTTGAATTTATTCAACTCAGGTCTAAGTTAAGTGCTGCTATTTTTTTCATTTTTTTTGTGCGTCATTTAGTCTGATGATGGATTTTCTCTGTTTTGCAACATTTTTAGCTAATTTGCACCATTATCGTGCAAACCCCATTTACTCTACTTTTCACAAAATTTGTGCCATCTCAAGCAGACCATCTGCATAAAATCGGCTATGCTTACTCAAATACAGCACACAGCTTGATCCATGCAGTCGCATCTGTCTTTATCCATCATGCAACTTGCATTTGTGTGCGCGGCATGTGTCACTTTTCTTGCATCCACCTTGCTCGACAGCATTTTTCATGATCAGACTTAACGCCACACAATGGGGCTCCATCTTTGCCTTATTTGCAGCCTTTTTGTTTAGTACCAAAGCCATTTTTATTAAACAGGCTTATGCACTTTCACCGTTGGTCGATGCAACCGTACTCATGGCTTTGCGCATGGCAAGTGCCCTGCCTTTCTTCCTACTGATTTGTTGGCTCAATCGCTACCACAGCCGCAACATCTCTACACGCAATTGGCTGCTGCTGATCTTTGCAGGTTTGATGGGCTATTATTTTTCCAGTTGGTTGGATTTTTTAGGGCTGATGTTCATTAGTGCCTCATTAGAACGCATTATTCTGTTTTTATACCCAACACTCACCGTCTTGGCTTCGAGTGTGATGTATCGGCAGAAACTTAGCTGGTTGAGTCTGTTTGCAATTGCCCTGAGTTATGGCGGAACAGTGATTGTGATGTTACAGGAACAGAGCAATACTCCGCATGACACGTATTTTTGGTTAGGCAGTAGTTTAGTGTTCGCCAGTGCAGTGTGTTTTGCAGGCTATTTATTGCTGACCAAAAGCCTGATTCAGCATTTTGGCTCTTGGAATTTTACAGGTCTGGCTTTAAGTATTGCCTGCATCGGTACGCTTACGCATTACAGTTTGGTCACACCTAATCCGCTCGGACTGGTGCAACAACTGCCTGTAGAAGTGCTAGGCTATGGTATTGCTTTAGGGATATTTGTCACAGTCTTGCCCACCTTACTCATGGCGCACAGTATCGCCCGTTTAGGTGCGGCACAATCGGCCATGATTGCTTCAATTGGCCCCATCTTGACGATTTTATTGGCCACAGCATTTTTAGGTGAACACCTAAATGGCATACAATGGTTAGGCTGCATGCTCAATATTGTAGGCGTGATGATGATCACCTTGTCCAAAAACAAGTTTTCTCATTAAGCTAAAGGCGACATCCTGCCACTAATGAAGTTGAATATTGGATTCAATCTTTGAGCTACTGCAACCCCGTTTTACCATTGACCTTAGGATAATTATGAACACTGCACCCGACATCAGCCAAGATAAAACCCTGCTCTGGTTGATGGCGATTGCCTGTGGTCTATGCGCGGGTGCCAATTATTATTGCCAACCGCTGATTTACTCGATTCATCAGTCTTTCCAAATTCCGCAATCCCAAGTGGCATTGACGGTGACTTTTGCACAAGTGTCTTATGCACTGGGTTTATTGTTCATTGTGCCTATGGGCGATATTGTCAATAAAACCAAATTCATTCCCCTATTAATGTTTTTGGCCTCGATTGGCTTATTTTTATGTGCCTTTTCCAGCAATTTAAGCATGCTATGGATTGGCACGATTATCACAGGGCTGTTTTCTGTGGCGGCACAAGTCTTAATTCCCTTTGCCACCATGACCGTAAAACCTGAAAAAATGGGTGAAGTGGTCGGTTTATTGATGAGTGGTTTATTGGTCGGTATTTTACTTTCGACCAGTTTGGCAGGTTTGCTGTCCAATTTATTCCACTGGAAAGTGATTTACCTGATTAGCGGTGTGCTGATGCTTTGCATTGCCGCGGTACTCAAAGCACGCTTACCCTTTATCTCAACCAGCAAACTCAGCTATTTGGCCGTGTTTCAGTCTATGGGCAAACTCATTTTAGAAGAACGTCGTTTGGTCTATCGTGCCTTGCTCGGTGCGTTTGCTTTTGCAGCGATGAGCGTGTTGTTTTCCACCATTGCAGTATTACTCAAATCCAGTTTTGGCTTAGCTGACTTTATGGTGGGCATTGTGGCAATGGTGGGTGTATTCGGTGCTCTTTCGACCAAACACGTGGGGAAAATTGCAGATCGTGGCTATGTTACAGCGCTGACGTGGGGTGGTTTGGCGCTATTGGCAATCAGTTGGGTCTTTCTATACAACGGACAATTTAGCTTATGGAGCTATATTCTTGGTTTTGGCTTAATTAACCTTGGGCTTGCCACCGTACACAGCAGCAACCAAAACGTAATTTTTCGCTTACGCCCCGATGCCAAATCGCGGATTAACTCAATTTATATGACCAGTTATTTTACTGGCGGTGCTTGTGGTTCTGCCTTGGGAATCTATGCATGGCAACACGGTGGATGGTTATGGAGTTGCCTAGTTGGTTTGTGTTTTGTTACCGCCGCAATGAGCTTTGCCCTACTCGACTGGCAGCATCAACGTCAACACACCGCCATGCCTTAAACGCTGCGATTACAATCAAGCAAGTCGCTTAAGACATTTGCATCACAGGGTAAAATGGCTGACTCAATTCCACATTTTCTAAATTTTCCAATAAAATTTGGATAAAACACGGCATCAACGCACACAATAAAGTATTGGCATGGCTGAGTTGTTTGCGGTTGATTGCACTGTTATAAGTTGCACCACCTTGTAAAAGTTGCTGCTGTAACGTCAATAAGCGCTTAAACAAACATGCCAAAATTGTGACCGAATCATGAATGTGCAATGCCTGCATAATCTGCTGTTTTTCTGCCTCATAATCTGCACGCCATTCAGCTTCAGTCATTTTTTGATTACGCCAATCCCAAAAACTTTGATACAAATAAGGATTGGTCAGCAATACCTCTAAACTTTGTGGATATTTTTCCCAAATGATTCTCGCCATGCGCTGATCGACATCTTTTTGATACATGCGCTGCACAAATTGCTGCAAAGTCTGTTGTGTATGCTCTGCCGTCTGACCTTGCGCATACAAAGCACTCAACGCCACCCATGCTGTCATAAATTGCATATCGACATCATCATGAAACTTAATGGCTTTTTTCCACCAACTTAAACTGCGCTGCATGCGTAAATTAAATGCCGTTGAAAATTCATTTTTCTTAGTTCGATAAATTTCTTCTAATACCAACATTTTATTTTCCCTCTTATGCTGCGTTATCGTTATCTTTTCAACATACTAAAAAACGGCTACGCATACAAATACTGAGCAGTTCCGCTTTAGCATCTACGGTTGCGCTGCTTTGTTCATAGCGAACAAAGCAAAGTTAATGCCAATGGATGTGGGTTGGGGATACTGTCGATTTTCACGCAAACCCCGTATAATGCGTGGTCTTGTGCTTTTGTTTTTCAATTCAGGTGGGTTATGACACGTGCCATCCAAACTTTACAACCTCGCATTTCGGTTGCCCCGATGATGGATTGGACGTACACTCAAAAAATAAAACAATAAAATCAAACTCTTACATTCAGAGAAAAAACATAAGGTGTAAATTTGGAGTAATTCGCCCCGCTAAAATAAAAAAATTAAACTACGTGCTTTTAATCTATAATAATTGGTCATTATAAAGTAATCAAAGTCTGATCAATTTTCTCATTGATATTCCACTTAGGCGGAAACCATGGAGCCTCTATATCACCTGTACAACTATACTTCTGTTTAATACGCGTCCTACCAGATATTCCTACAATTTCTGGATGAACTATTCTTGAATATTTATCAACTTCACAAAATAAGTTCTGACAATCAATAAGCTGTAAAGGTCGCCCCCATAAAGATTTAAAATCAAGCCCTAACCTACCAAACTCGTGCTCTTGATGGTTTGCCATAAATCTAATTAAATCTTGCTCATTAACATTGGACTTACCACTGAAACATTTTCTTAGACCATCCCGGGCACCAGGACCAGGTATAACAAACTCCATTTCTGAAAAGTCTGTAAGCTCACTATAATTTATATCAGTCACAAATTGATACGCTAGGAAATCCCCTAAAGTTGGATAACTTTTAATAAGTTCGAATGCATCCTTCATTTTATTAATTTTGGCTAACTTTCCAGCCAATTTGTCATCCATCATTTTTTGTAATAATTGCAGGTGATTTTGATGTTTTTTAGCAAAACCAAAAGCGTTACCACCTGGCGGCATAATATATGCTGCAGAATATATTCTAGCTTTATTTTCCATAGCAGTCTGCAGAATATGATCATACGCTTGAAAGCTAAAATCCTTATAAGTTATCGCCCCAAAACTTTTTTCTAAAAGTTCCCAAGTTTCTATTTTGTTAAAAAGTTTAAAGAGCATAATTCTAAAAAAAACTTCTTCTGCAGAATTAAGTAGATCATCTCGATAAATTACGTTTTTTATTAAATATTGGCTCACACGGTCTGCTGCACGATAAGCATTTGTGAATTTATGAACTTTCAGCACAGAATCATCAGTCCATGGCATGCTTTGTTTATTTAATCTACTAAAGTAAATATCCTGCCTTTTACAAGCAAAACTCCAATAAGTCTCATAAACAGGAGAAATACCCAATTTTTTCAAATAATTAGGATAGGTCACTTCCTCTTTTAAAGAAGGGTTACTTTGCTGCGTTTTATGAATCACAACTTACGGCTCAATTCAAATTAGGGTTAAAACCACATACTCGCAGGCGATTTTACCCTCATGGGAATATGTGATTTAGAAACCTCTTATTGTACCGCAGTTTTTGAAATAAAATAATGCTTACTAATATCCTCTCTAGGAAATAGCAACATATGTCAGAAAGACGCGAGTTTTTTAAAAATATATTTAAAATCAATTACTTTAATATATATAGTTATTTTTGCTTTCTAAATCGTATAAAATTCTCACTTACAAAACCTATCATGAAATGGATATAGCTACAAATGAGTCTTGAGGAATCTCTTTATTTTTTTATAAATTACATTCTTATATCCCCCTTACTATGCTATCTAGCTTTTGGGATACAGCTTCTTTTTAAACGCTACTCTACGAATATTTCGTCAAATCAACTTTTAGAACAGGAAAAGTTATTAAAAGAATTTAAAACAAAATTCTCCAAATCCAATCTCAACCTGAATCTCCAAGGAAGAGAACTATATGCACAAAATATAGCCAAACTTCCAAACATTAGTGGAAGGTTTGTTGCTTACTGTCTTAAACGTGAGATTCACAACATAAATTATGTAATGTATCTTTTTAACTATACAGAAAACCTAGTAAAAGTACCTGATATCGAAGGCAATAATTATTTGCAAATTTTAGAAAAAAAGAAGAACATTCTTAAAAAAGGAGTTTTATTTCCTTTCATTCTTAGCTTAGCTTCTGTCTCTATAGTATTTTTCTACCCAGCATCATCAAACATTTACATTCTCATTATTTACTTAGCTTTCTTTCTCTTTTCTACTTGGTTCCTTCTAAGTTCCTTTCCATATCTTTGCGTATATCTTCTACAAAAAAATACTGAGTGCATTTTTTGCGAAAAACATGCTGTTCTTGTTAAGAACTCAAGTAATCTACCGCAAAATGTAAAGGGTCCTAAAAATTTATGCTATCTTATAGATTATGCTAAGAGTAGGTTTGGTTTTTTGCATATGTCAGCTCAAAAAATTCTCAAAGAACTTGAAATAAAACAAATGTCTCATGACGACAGATATCATAAAGACGTTTGGGTTTTAAGTACGCAAAACAAAGCAAAACATATGGCTGCCCATATTGGAAAATATAGTGGTCAAATACTTGAAGTTATACGTAATCCAGAAATAGATAATGTGAAAATTCAAAAGTATGTAATCGACTCGTTAATTATCAACTTCTCATATGCAAATATTTTCGTACATCGACTAAGTAAACATTTAGCCCCAGAGTATCTTCAGCTACCGAGTCTTAAAGAACTCAGAAATGCTATAGGTCAAGATTATTTAAACAGAAAGTCATATACAAAAGAAGGCGTAAGCTACGGCCTAGATTTAGCTATGGATCTATGCATTCTTGCTAGCAAAATATTAAAAACAGTTGAATCATTAGATCACGTAGAAAAACATGAATTTAGACAAAATTTCAATAAATATGTACTTGACATATTTGAAATTCTTATAACTCTTTGCTTCATTTATGATATTGAAGGCATTGAACAGCTTATTGCTGACAGAATGTACGAAGTTGAGCATAGACACGAATATTTTGAAGAATATGGAAATTATAAAGATGGTTATAAGGTTGTTTAGAAATGTTCTGGAGTGGTAACAAACTACATAGTAAAAAGAAATCTTTAGTTCCATCCCATCCAGATACAGCAATAGACTGCGCGTCTCTAGTATTAACTATTGGGACTGAGGTTTATATTACTCCTAATTCTGAAAATGATATTAAAGTTAAAAAAACACTTACAGTCGAGGAGCCACAGTTTATAATTCCTAAGGGACAGTTTGCTCTTCTGATCACAGAAGAAGAAGTACATGTTCCCTATCAGAATATAGCTTTTATATCATTTAAAGCAAAATACAAGTATAAAGGTTTAATTAATGTCTCAGGCTTCCATGTCGATCCCGGTTGGAAAGGAAAACTGACTTTTTCAGTTTATAATGCAGGCCCGAGCGATGTTGTTCTTGAAAAGGGAAATCCCTTTGCCTTAATTTGGTATGCAGACTTAGACCAAGAAGGTATATTCAATGGAGACTATGCAAATAATCAATATGTAAAAAAAGATAAACCGATAACTAGTATTTCTAGTGACAAAGTTACAGATATGACTGGTGACATATTCTCACCCTTTAAACTAAAGAAAGATATTGAAGAACTTAAAGAAAAATATAATAAGGAAATAATAGAAATTAAAAAAGAAGTGAATGCTATCGAAGGGAAATTACTAGTCCGGACAGGACTATTAATTTTTACTTTTATCTCATTACTTATAGTAATTATCCGACTCTTAAAATGAGAGTAATAGCTGAAGATTTCTTTCTTGATGTAGCTTTGTCCAAGCAAAAGGGGATCCATTTAGGCCCAATGGAAATTTATTAATAAAATTATTCAAGAAATAATCATGCAAGCTATTATCAACATACTTACAACTTGGACCTTTTTTTACAATATCCAAAAGCTCTGATGGTATTGAAACTCCATTGCCACCGAAATAGTAGAAATGTGAACTAATTAAAACATTATCAGTTTTAGTATCAGTAGCTATATTTTTATAATTAAAACTACCATCCTCTTCCGAATGGTGCGATGGTAGTTGAAGCCACTCTACACCCTCCTTATGGTAGATGTTATCCCCATACTGGAATTTCCTGCTCTGATTTAAAATAGGTCTTTTATTCATAAACCTTTCATCATACCAGTACTCATTGAAAGTTAATTTTTCTGTAACTTTCATTGCAAATACTAACTTATTTAAACTTCCAGTTGAAATAGAGCTTGTACCAACAATCCAATCACCCACCGAAGCACTTTTTCTGATACCAGGCTTACATGTAGCTAAAGTACAATATTCAAAAAAAGGATTGGGGGCAAAACCATAGTCACGTCTAACGACATACGAAATAATTTTCATAAATTAACCACATAAATATCTGGCAACAGCAGGTGAATTATATCCTTCAAATGTATTTTCACCATTAACAGCCTTAACTAGACAATCACTATTCCAACCTACTATAGCATCAGCATAATTTTCTAATTCTTCTGGTACATCACAACCTTGATGACCATGCGCCCAAACACCTACGATTCTGATGCCTAATTTCTGCGCATACTCAATCTCCCAGTTGACCCAATGACTCTCTTTAGTTTTAGGAGTTATATAAACCATAAGTGTAGAACATTGCCTTATCCTAGGTGCTAAAATTTGGTATTTAATATAGTCTTCAGCTTTAGCACTATTAGGTTTGTTTGAATTTATAGAAAAATCTCTGATATCAAACCCTTTTGTTTTCATCAAATCTTTTGTTTTTTTTAGTCCATCATCATCTTCATGGACATGACTTATAAAAATATTCTTTTTTGCCATATTTCAACTCTCATAGGTCTATAAATTACTCAGCAATATACCACCATGCTGATACAGCACAGGACTGGCCAAATTAAGAGGCACACCTAACATTTCTTAAGTTAACATAAGAATTCTCTAAAGAAGACATAATTCATACTAAAGATAGACATTTTAATCTCTTTAAACAAAGAGGTTTTTAATATCACATTTAAGGTCCTGAACTTTATATAATAATTAGATTCAATTTAGATGAACACAAAAGCTACCTTTTGTGTAAAATGCAAATATTCAAATGTTAAATACTTAAAATGAACTCTAAGTCAACTCCTCCATTAGCAATAAATTTCATATGGCATCCAGATGATCATGCTACATATTTTCAACATATTAGTAAGTTTAGACAATACCTGACTAGAGATATTGATAGACCATTTTCACGAGAGTTAAACATACCAACTTTTCTGTATAGTTCCAGAAGTACAAATACAGTTCCAAGCCCATTAAAGATATGGGCAGCAAAAAATTTGGTGTTTTTATTCTTGAGCGAAAATACTTTGATAAGTACTAACTGGAATGAATATTTTGAAAAAATCCCTTCAGATTTTGAGATTATTCCAGTCGCATTAGATGAAACTGCATTTAAACATGCGAATGCAGCAAACTTATTAAACAAAAACTTTGTTCGTGCCTATAGTTGGCCATTAAGTGATTATCAAGAATACTTCATTTTAATGCTATCTCATGAAATTTATCGATTAGGTTTTAATGAGAAGAAAACTATTGTAAAGGGTAAGGATGCATCTTTAAAAATTTTTCTTAGCCATGCAAAAGCTGATGAAAAAGGTGTTGGTCTTGCAATCGAAATTAAGAACTTTATTGATAATACTTCAATACAAAGATTCTTTGATGCTACGGATATAGCTCCCTGCTTTAATTTCGATGAGGAGATTACAGCAAATCTCAAGGAATCAACTGTAATTGCAATAGGTAGTGATAAATATTCATCTCGTTACTGGTGCCAAAGAGAGATACTCTTGGCGAAAGAGGAAAGAAGGCCGATTATTTTTGTAAATACTCTTGAGCACTATGAGGATCGGATTTTTCCTGCAGCTGTAAACATTCCTAATATTCATGTTTCACACGATTTGAATATTAGGAACAAAGAAATTCTAAGAATTCTAATTGCCACGCTATTAGAAACTATTAGATTTAACTATTCAAAAAGTCTTTTAGACTACTATAGAATACAAGGTTGGATACCAGAAAATTCAGTTATCTTTGCGCGCCCCCCCGAGGTTAATCAAATAATAAACTTGTTAAAAGATAGAAATGAATCTGAACAACTAGAGATACTTAATATTTGTTATCCTGAACCTCCTGTTTATCCAGAAGAAATTGACTGGATTAACCATTTTGAAAGTACCTCACCTACAGGAGAAGTGCTAAATAAAATACAAGCAGCAACCCCTTTATGGTCAATTTTTTCAGAGAAACATACGACAAAAAAAATTGGCATATCAATTTCAGATTATAAAGAAGACCAGTTCGAAACTCATAACCAACACCTTGACGAACTCAAGAGATTATCACAAGTTCTAGCAGGACACTTATTAGCTAGAAAACATAAATTAATATATGGTGGTGATCTTCGTGAAGATGGGTTTACACAGTTTATTCTTGATGAAGCTTTAATTATTCAAAATCGAATAATGGACAACTCAATACGAGTTGAAAATCATTTAGCATGGCCTCTTTTTATAGACTCTAAAGTAAAGAGCTTCAAAGCCAAATACCACGGTATTTTACATATTGAAGAGTACGATGCCCCAAAAGATGTATCCCCAAAGAAAGAAGTTTTTTTACCACCAAATTGTTCTGAAAACCTATACATTTGGTCTAGAAGTTTAACAAATATGCGTGAACTATCTATAAAAAAATCAGATCTAAGAATAATTTCTTCTGGTAAATCATCAGATTACAAAGGAAAGATGCCTGGTGTATTGGAAGAGTTTATAATTTCTATGAAAATGAAAAAGCCTATTTATTTATTAGGTGGCTTTGGTGGAATAACAAAAAAAATTGTGACCTCAATTATAAATAAAGAACTTGCACCAGAATTAACCGAAGAATGGCAAATCCAAAATAATGCAGGTTATGCAAGTTTACAGGAACTTGCTAAAAATAGAGGATTTGGAGCAGACTATATTGAAGTTAAGAATCTAATTGGTTCTACTAATATAGAAATTTTAACTAACAATACTGGACTAACTGTACCAGAGTACGAAAGATTAATGATTACTCCTTTCATAGATGAAGCAGTTCATTTAATACTAAAAGGCTTAACAGCAATCTCAACTTCTAAATGAATTATAAAGGAGCTAATTGATGACTCAAAGACATAAAGTATTCGTTAGCTATCACCATGCTAATGATCAAAAATACAGAGATAACTTTGAAAGCTTATTTTCTGATAAACACAATATTATTGTTTCTAAATCAGTTCAGATAGGTGACATTGATATTAATTTAAAGACTGAAACAATAAGACAAAAAATTCGTGATGAATATTTATCTGACTCAACAGTTACTGTTATTTTAATTGGTAGTGAAACGTGGAAGCGTAAGCATGTAGATTGGGAGATTTCATCGAGTATTCGAAGTACAAAAAATAACTCTCGCTCTGGTTTACTTGGTATAATTTTACCAAGTTATCCTAGAGAAGATATCTCAAAATATAACAGGTATACTATCCCCCCGAGGTTATATGATAATTTAAATTGTGGCTTTGCCTCTATTCATAATTGGAGTAATGATCCTAAAAAAGTTCAAGCATGGATACATGAAGCTTTTTTAAGACGTAATTCTATTCTACCTAGTAATAGTCGTGATTTATATATTAATAATTGCTCTGAAAATAAATCCAGCTGGAAACCTTAAGAAATTACTTTTCAGAATTTTAAATATGACCTAGAATTTACTTCTAGGTCATAAAATTTTAAAATGCCGAATTCTTAGTAATATTAATTATATATCTCTCTGAAAATAAAAAATACTCTTACCGGATTTTAAATAATATATCTTAACAGTAATAAAATAATTCTTATTCTATCTATTAATTCACCGCCCTCACACTCCCCTGCAACCCTTTCTGTATATCCTGTATAAATCCATCATCCTGGTTGAGCTTAGATTTAGTCTTGCTTTTCGAATCAATAGCCTGTTGCTCAGATTCAAAAGATTTTTCCAAGTAAAACTCCTCAACAATTTCACCACCCTCCTCAGCATTTACCTCAAATCGTGCATTACCATAACCCTGCCGTGCCATTTGATCTAAAGCAGCCTGATTAAAACCACATAACTTACTCTTCTGATCAATCTCCTTGGCAGTTTGAATCGCTTCTTGTAAATGAAAACCTTCACGTAAAGTCAAATCCACGTAGTACACAGGCGTGCGATAGCTTTGAGTTGTGGACTTTCCTCTAAGCGTGAGTTGTAGCGGTAAACATGAGAGCAAACCATTGGATGCTGCATGGTAATAACTTAAGCGTGCTGCTAAAGTGCGAATGCTGTTAAAACCCGTGGTTCTAAAGATGAATGTCCCAAGTTCATCTGATTCATCTAAATTTACATACAGTCGTCCATAGGGCTTACAGAGTCTACCTTGCGCTAATGGACATAAATCAGGTGATGGGCATGGATGTTGTTCAATGCCGTTTTGTCCGATACGTTGACAAGTTTCACCATTGCCTGAACAGATTAATCGTCCTGTCTGACGATCAAATAAACTGTATTCCGCTCTTAGATTCAGTTCAGGATCATTGAAGATCATACGGACTGGAATTGAGCGGAGTTTTTGATTGGGGGCTTTAGCACGAAGTTGTTCATCCAGTGGATGTTTTATCCAACCACTGTCCTTATTTTGGATTTGGCTGGTAATGGTGAATTGGTCATCCTTTTCAGGGATGCGCTTACCATTCTTTTCAACCATCTTACCGATACTGATCCGCCCAAGAATGGGCGGTGTAATGGCTAAACCTTTAATCATGGTATTTTCCTCTTCTGCTTAAATGTGTTGATATGCTTGGTTAAAAATGAAATCGACATAAAAAATCCCATGCATTGAGGCATGGGATTTTTGAGTAGAGCTTGAGATTCTGCTTGTGAATTACCCTTAGGCTAAATCTATTTCAATCAGTATCGGTATAGATGTTAAAGCGCCGTGTACCCTGCTTGGCTTGTGGAAATTTATTGAGATATTCAGGATGTGATTTAAGTAAAGCCTTGCTATCCAAGCTGATTGAATCCTTCGACTTCTTCCACGTCACTGAACCTGTTTTAAAGGTGGCACGTTCAGCCTCTTGCATTTTGGCTTGAAGTTGGTGTTTCAACAGATTGAACTGCTCCTGATGCTTATCGATTTGGCTTCGAGCTTGAAGCAGTTGCTCAAACTGTTGATTAGCCTGCTCATCTTCAGAAAGATCCGTGGTACTCAGTGGCACATGTTCTGGATAAAGCAACTGCAAGGCTTTAGCTGCCGATTCACTGGCATCGGCTTCTGGTGGGGTATCCTTTTCCACACATTCCCAGAAGTAACGCTCTGCATTGATGATATGCTGAATCACCGATTCAGAACGTGTCACTTTAAAAATTCGGGTTTCGTGTCCACAAATCAATACACAGATATGAGCGGCCTTTTTACCTGTGACTGCCAATTGATGTTGTACCTGACAGAGTACATATAACGGTACACCATCTCGCCACAACTTAGCCCCATATTCCCCTGCGGTTTTACATTCCAAGATTTGTACATCTGCATCACCCACTACGGAATAATCCAAGTTGGCTAACATAAAATGCTTGTCTGGATCAGGGTGTTGTAATACGGCATTGACCCGACGCACTTTATAGTTGGTATGCATGCTGTAGTATTCAGCAACCAAAGGTTCAAGTCGTTTGCCCCAATACAAGGGTGCATGGCCTTCACTTTCATCCTCAATACTTTGTTGAATACGTCCAGTCTTGATCATCCATAGTTCAAGCATCGACATATAGGGATTAAGGCCGCAGGCAGCCGCACAGTCACTGCTGCCTATGCCTTGTCGACGGACTTCCAGCCATTCCGCCTGACTTAAGTTTTTGGTTTCCACAAAACGTTTTGGATGGGTGAGTTTAGGCCGATGCACATGGATATTTGCTCGAGCAGGATGAGGTTGAATCAATACTGAGTTCATAAAGATGTCCTCTAATTATTAAATTTTAGGCATAAAAAAAGCCACATCTGGAGATGTGGCAAAGAGGTATTTAGATTCAAAGAGATTTTCAGGATCATGTTGATCTGATGTGATCATCTTAAATTCAAAATCTGAATCTAAACTTAAACAATCAAGCGCAATGCCTGTTCCAGTCCTCGTTGTTTTAATGCAGCACCTGTACCAAACCAAGCAGAATCCAGTCGGTGATCCGGACTCATCGCTCGACGTTCATGATCACAAAATTCCGTAATCGAACACAGTAAGCCATAAGCGGTATCTTTGGCTGAACTCAGTTCTGCCCCACGACCCTGTCCATTAAACATGGTCATGACTTTAGACATGGCACGGCCATTCGGTTCAGTCTTGTTGTCAGCTTTAGCCGTATGGTTGGCTTGTGATGCGACATTACGATAGAACTGAATAATACTGTCATCCTGTTCTGTTGGACTGAGGCTGGTGTTATTAAACACAGCATCAAAGTATGCTGCTGCCTCACTTTGTGTGACTTTACGTTGACTGAGCTGTTTCATTTCATACATATGCTCATTCCATGCACGCACTGAAATCCCCAATTGCTGTTTGATCTTCTGCGCATCAAACTTGGTACTGTGTGGCACTTTGACTACGCCTGCACTTGCGTTCTGACCTTTTAAGGCAATCGCTAAAGTGTTGTTACAGACAACACGGATTGAGGTAAATTGTGCTGTGGTTGCCAATGTACCGTCACAGGCCGTAGCCAAGAGAATGTAACCATTGCTGACATCTTTACCCTTTAAAGCAGAAGTCTGTCCAGTTTTGGCTAAAGCCCAGAATTTTTTGCCACCTTTCAGTACCCCTGCGGTTTCCAGTTCAAAGCCTGATTGTTCAGTCAAGTCTCGATAGAACTCTAGAATCTCTCGGGGTTGGACTTCCTGATAACGCTGACTGACTACCGATAAAGGTGCATGTGTGTCGGAACGGTATAAAACCCGCTGTTCATCATGCGGTAGGATCAAGCTTTGTCCTTTGTGATTTTCAGCCATGTAACTCACATTCGAGCTTTCAATCTGCCAGTCCATGCCCGCCTGCTTGGCCCAGACCTCAATCGGTTGATTGGGTGTCAGTTGATTACCCAAACCATGCCAAGGGGTTTGACCGACATAAGCCATGTTTTCAATTTGATGTGCCATTGTGAATATTCCTAAAATAAAAGTGAAAGATGTAAAGATTTAAAGATGCAGAAATGTGCTGTAAGGGTTTAAACAATCCATCTATTTAAAGATGTAACTGTGTAAAGTCTGAGATGCGATTACGGCATCCATGCAAACTGTTGTTGGTGTTAGCGGCAGTGTAAAAATGACCCCCTAATGGCATTTAAAAACTGACCCCCTTGGTTAATATAGCGGTCATTTTGGACTGCTCAACATGTTAACTTTGGAGCAAGCAGTGACAATCCAAATACT